>JAFWRB010000227.1 GCA_017508845.1 Neisseriaceae bacterium
TAGCGATTATGCCAAACGCTTTGGTCGCGATATTAAATTGTCGATAAAAGAAATCAAACCAGAAAAACGCAATAATACCAATGCCGAACAGTGTATGGCAGAAGAAGAAAAACGCATTCGAGCCGCTTTACCCGAAAAACCCTATTTGGTGATTTTGGACGAGAAAGGCACACCTGCAACTTCGGTTAAATTATCGCAATATATTGATTTTTGGAAACAAAATAATATTCACCCTTGCTTTATCATTGGCGGTGCAGACGGCATTTCAGGCAGCCTGAAAAAAGACGCTGATTTAACCTTGCGACTGTCTGACCTAACCCTACCACACGGCTTGGCAAGGGTTTTACTCGTGGAACAACTCTATCGAGCAGTCAGCATTTTAGAAAATCACCCGTATCACAGAGAATAATTGTTTTCAGGCTGCCTGAAAAAAGTTCAATTATCGAATATATGCTTTTCTTAACGCTTGGTTGATATTCGTTCGCCAGTCTTTGCCTGTGGCTTGAATGATTTTGAGTAAATCATTGTCCAAATTCAGTGTAATTTTGGTTTGTGGTTTGGAGCAAGATAACAATGATGATAATTCAGAAATTTGACGAACCGATTTTGCTTGGGCAAAATCAGCGTCTGTCCATTCTGGATTTTCATTGTCAATAATGGGTTCTGTATCGGAAATTTCTATCTTTTTCCCATTAGGTAATGTTTTTAACATATTGATTTATCTCCCTTTTATTGGCTTTGCGAAAACTAATTGCTCGAATATTATTTTGGCGTAAGGTAAAAACAAAAACGGTTAAACGATTGCCTAATAAAGCCATTGCTCGAAAACGCTTTTCGCCATAATCTTGACGATTGTCTTCAATAATTAAAGCACTTTCCCAGTCAAGTTGTTGGGCTTCTTCAAAAGATAAGCCGTGCTTGGCAATGTTTTCACGGTTTTTATTTTCGTCATATTCAATATTCATGGCCTACTTATTTTAGTTAGCAAAATAATACTCGTCAAGAAAGCCGTTTCAGGCTGCCTGAAATTGCTCATTGCTCACTGTTTTACCACATACGCAAAAGCGTGTTTTTTGCCGTTGTCGTCTTCTTCCAAATACACGCCTTGAATTTCGGGCTCAAAACCTGGTAGTTGGTTAATGCCTTCTTCCAAAGCCAAGAAGTAATCTAACACGGCACCGCCCCACACTTCGCCAGGCACAATGCACAGCACACCTGGCGGATAGGGTAAGGCTCCTTCGGCGGCGATTCTGCCTTTGATTTGCGACAATGGCACAAGTTCAATTTGATTGCGGATAAAGGCGTTGTGTGCGTCAGCGGCACTCATCGCAATGCGTGGGAAATGTTGTTTTTGGAACATTTGTCGTTGCAATTTATTGAGATTGTGTGAGCGATAAAAATCGTGCATTTTTTGGCACAGTTGGCGAATACGCATTTTGGCGTATTGGGGCTTCGCTTTCACCAAAGACGGCAACATAGATGACACCAAACTGTTGGCTTCAATATGCTCTTCAAAGCGGGCGATTGTGGCGACAAGGTGTTGAAATTTCGCCATATTTTCCGCTGGTGTCAAAAGGAATAAAATGGAATTTAAGTCCGCTTTTTCAGGAATTACCAAGCGTTCGCGTAAATAATGAGCCAAAATCGCCGCTGGAATGCCAAAATCTTCGTATTCGCCTGTGTCAATGTTGATACCTGGTGTGGTGAGCAATAATTTACACGGATCAACAAAATATTGCTCCGCCTTATATTCGGCAAAATCGTGCCATTTTGCCCCCTCTTCAAAGCGGAAGAAACGCACATCATCTGCCATTTCTTCGCTGTCATAATCTTGCCACAATTTGCCGTCAATTTCAGGCGGCACAAAGGGTTTAATCATTTTGCAAGTTTGCAGCAGCATTTTGCGTGCTTCAATGCCGTTAATCACGCATTCACGCCACATCATTCGCCCTGCTTTGCCCTCGTGCATTTTGGCATTCACATCAAGAGACGCAAAAATCGGATAAAACGGACTGGTTGAGCCGTGCATCATAAACGCATTATTAAAGCGTTTGTGGTTGCAATAACGCTCTTGCGAGTGTATGTGATTGTCTTTTTTATGAATTTGCGAAGCCTGCGAAAAACCTGCTTGCTGTTTATGCACCGATTGCGTAACGATAATACCAGGATCGTTTTCGTTCAACTCCAACAACAAGGGCGAACAATCGCTCATCATCGGAATAAATTGCTCATAGCCTACCCACGCTGAATCAAACAGAATGTAATCGCATAAATGCCCTATTTTATCAACCACTTGGCGAGCGTTGTAAATTGTGCCGTCATAAGTGCCTAATTGAATCACCGCCAAACGAAATGGGCGTTGTTCATTTGCTTTTTCAGGAGCAACTTTGGCAATTTCTGCCCGAATATAATCTTCTTCAAATGAAGGCGAAGTAATGCCGCCGATAAAACCGTAAGCATTGCGAGAAGTTTCTAAATAAACAGGTTTGGCACCGCTTAATAATAAGGCTCCCTGATGCACCGATTTATGATTATTGCGGTCAAACAAAACCAAATCATCTTTGGCAGCCAAAGCACCGATGGCAATTTTATTTGCCGCTGATGTGCCGCCTAATACAAAATAAGTTTTGTCGGCGTTATACACTTTTGCCGCGTGGGCTTGGGCTTCAAACGCAGGACCTTCGTGAATCAGCAAATCGCCCAAACGCACATCGGCGTTGCACGAATCCGCCCGAAACAGCGTTTCGCCAAAATACAAGAAAAACCGCCGCCCTGTGGGGTGTTTGCGGAAAAACTGCCCGCCCTGATGACCTGGACAATCAAACGCCGCATTGCCGTAGTCGGTATAATCTTTCAAGGCTTGGAAAAACGGCGGGTCAAGGCTGTCAATATAATCGGCAGCGGCGGCGTTAATCAACTGACCGTTGTAATATTTCAACTCGTCCGCCAACTCAATCACGCCGTAGAGTTCAGGCAGCCACTCGGCTGGCACGGTTTCGCCATATTCCACAGCGGCAAAAATCGGAATATTAAAACCGATTCGCTCTAACTCATTCCAAACGGCTTCAATATCAGCCACTTTAACGACTACCGCACACACATTGGTGAAGTCGGTCATATCAATATTCATCACCTTATATTCGGAAATGAACGCAAATTCAACACCTTGCGATACGGCAATTCTCATAGCGACTGTCCTTTGATTTTTGTCAGACTTAAAAGTGTGAAAGATACAGCGTTTTTACTGAAAATGCTATTATTTTGCGATATTTTTTTGAAAAATATTTTTCAGGCAGCCTGAAAGACAAAAAAGCCCAAATTATCATCAAAAACAATAAAAAAATCTCACTTTTACCGTTTATCTTTGAATTTAACCGCCTTTCAAAAAAAAGGTGATACCCTTTTTAATAGTTCAGTGGTAAGATTACGGGTAATTCAGATAGCGTTAATATTGCAATCTGCTTTTTTTAATAATACAAGGAATCATAATATGGCAAAAAAATCTTTTGTGGCACTTTCATTGTGTGCCGCAGTTGCTTTAACCGCTTGTGCAACAGGGACCAAAATCAACAGCGATGGCACAGTCGATGAACTCAAATGGAAATCGCCCACAGGCGTTACCTTTAACAAAGACAAAGGTACATTCCCCGATTTACAAAGTTTAAGCCAAATTCGCACGGGTATGACCAAAGACCAGTTGTATTATTTAATCGGCAGACCCCAATACAATGACGGCTGGCGACCACGCGAATGGAACTATGTATTCCACTTTCACACACCTGGTCAAGGCACAGACGATGTAACCACTTGCCAGTATAAAGTGGTGTTTGACAAAGATATGTTTGCACGCACATTCCACTGGAATCCAGTTGATCCGATTGACGCTGCTTGTCCGCCACAAGCACCAGTGGAACAAACCCAACAATCTCGCCGTTATACTTTGGACGCGGACGCATTGTTTGCGTTTGACCAACATTCTACTGATCAAATGTTGCCCGAAGGTCGTGCTCAATTAGACAACTTGGCAAGCCATTTGATTAAATTTGACGACTTGCGTTCGGTTCGCATTACAGGACACACCGACCGCTTGGGCGGTGTAGCATACAACCAAACCTTGTCCGAACGCCGTGCGGAAACCGTGCGTCAATATTTAATTCAACGCGGTGTACCTGCACGCGTAATTTTTGCACAAGGCATGGGCAAATCGCAACAAATCAAAGCCTGCGAAGGCAAAATGCCCCGCAAAGAACTCATCGCTTGCTTACAACCCAACCGCCGTGTTGAAGTGGAAGTCGATGGTTCGGGTAAATTAGATTGATTTTCACAAAAAAGTAAAACGCCACATTGAATATATGTGGCGTTTTTTTGGTTTTCAGACTGAAACCTTTGCAAAACTGGCATCTGTGGCAGATTTCTTCGTTAGGCTTACGCTCGAAATCGTAGCCTTTCTATTTGTTATGTCTTCGATTTGAAGTGCTACTATAACTTTGAACGCTACTCACATCTACCAGTTTTGCAAAGGTTTCAGGCTGCCTGAAAAGATTGTTTGTTTGGAGCAAAATATTTTCAGGCAGCCTGAACGATTTTTTTATCCACACCCTACTCTCTACTTAACGCTGCCACTGGGTCTAATTTGGCGGCGTTTTTGGCGGGCATGTAGCCGAAGATAATGCCAATTGCCGTTGCGGTGATAAACGCACCTATCATCGAAAATAGCGAGAATGATAAGACAATTTTGTCGGAAATTTTGGGCAGCAGCACGCCTACGCCTAATGCCAACAGCACGCCAATCACGCCGCCGATTAGGCATATCAATGCGGCTTCGATTAAGAATTGTTGCAAAATATCTTGGCTTCTGGCTCCGATTGCCATTCTCACACCGATTTCTTGGGTGCGTTCGGTAACCGATACCAACATAATATTCATCACACCAATACCGCCCACAATCAGCGAAATCACGGCAATGGCAGAAATGAGATATTTCATACTATTGGTAACGCTTTCCATTGTTTTACGCACGCTGTCGCTGTTTTGAATGTTAAAGTCAATCACCCCATGTCGATCTTCTAAAATGTTACGCACCACATTTTCTGCGGCAACGCTGGGTATGGTGTCTTTCAGCCGAAGTGTAATATAAGAAATATGCGTTTGCCCCAACAGGCGGTTCATCACAGTGGTGTAAGGCAACCACACGGTTGAATTATCAGCGTTATTAAAAGCGGTGTTATTGCTTTCTGCCACGCCAACAACGGTTACAGGCATATTATTGACAATCAGCGTTTTACCGATAACATTTTGGGCAGTTTCTTGTGGAAAAACATTTTTAATGGTGTTTTCGTCAATAATGGCTTTGGTTGAATAAGTTGCCACTTCGGTTTTATCAAACGCTCGACCATTTTTTATTTTCAAGCCGACCACATCAAAATATTGTTCGCCCACGCCACGCACATGTGCGTCTGCGTTCAGGTTGCCATAACGAATGGTAACCGTGCGATTCACACCAGGTGTTACGCCATCAACAAAGGTTTGTTTGCTTAACACTTCCGCATCGGCAACTGTGAGCGTGCGGATTAAATGCGGTCGCATAGACAGATTACCTGGTACACCAGGTCGAATATCTAATGTGTTCGTCCCCATGGCGTTAATTTCTGCCAAAATGCTTTTTTGCATGCCGTTGCCTAATGCCACAACCAACACCACAGACGCAATGCCGATGATAATGCCCAACATGGTTAAGAATGACCGCATTTTGTGTCCAACAATCGCACGCGTTGCCATTTTGAATGATTCTCGCAAGCGGTCAATGGGGTTGGCTCGCTCTCGTTTTCTTTCAGGCAGCCTGTTTTGTTCTTCGTGAAAACGCTCGGTCTTGCGGTCGGCAATAATATTACCGTCTTTAATTTCGATAATGCGTTTGGCGTTGTTGGCGACATTCATATCGTGGGTTACAATAATCACGGTATGTCCGTCATCATTGAGTTCCCGCAAGATTTTCATCACTTCCTTGCCGCTGA
>JAFWRB010000026.1 GCA_017508845.1 Neisseriaceae bacterium
AGGGGATAGCCAGCATTATTTGTGAAATAACATCGGGCGGGGTGATAATGGCGGCAATCACAAAGGCGGCAATCACCACATACGGGCGAGCGGTTTTGAGTGTTTTGAGCGAAATCAAGCCAAAACGATGCAGTAAAACCACTGCCACAGGCACTTCAAACGCTGCACCAAAGGCGATGAACATACCTAAAACAAACGATAAATATTTGTCAATATCGGTTGCCATATTCACGCCTTCGGGAGAAACGCGTTGCATAAAGCCAAAAACTGTTGGAAAAACAAGAAAATAGGCAAATGCCATACCGATGAAAAATAACAACACCGATGAAATAAGCAAAGGGAAAACCAAGCGTTTTTCGTGCTTGTATAAGGCAGGGGCAATAAATGCCCAAATGTGATACAGCGTGTGCGGTAGCGACAGAACAAACGCTGCCAAAAGGGTTACTTTTAACGGCACAAAAAACGGCGAAATGACATCGGTTGCAATCATCGTGTTGCCTGTGGGCAAGGCTTTGAGCAAGGGTAGGGCGATGAGTGTGTAGATTTTTTGAGCAAACGGCAACAGGCACGCTAACAGCACAAAAATGCCCGCTGCAATGCGAATTAAACGAGAACGCAGTTCAATTAAATGCTCAACCAAAGGTTGTTCGTTGTCGTTTGGGTTATTGTCTTGTGTATTTTCCATATTAAAATCAACGAGTTCTACGCGAACCACGCAATTTGGGTTTGGGCGGCAATTTTATTCGGTTTTGTCGCCGTGTTTGTACGCCTTTGTTTTTTAGGCTTTTTTCAGGTGCGGTATATTGGGGCAGAAAATCATCAGGCGTTTTTTGTTCAGGCAGCGTGTCTAATGCTGTCAAATGGCTTGCCGTGCTTTGCAGAGCGTGAATGCTATCTGTGATTTCTTGTTTTACGCTACTCAATTCGCTGGCGTCTAATTGTTGTGAAAAGTCGCTTTTTGCCGTATTCACAAACGCACGAACTTTGCCTACCCAAAGCCCCACTTGGCGAGCGGCTTTGGGTAAGCGTTCAGGACCCAAAACAATCAGCGAAATCATCAAAATCACAACAATTTCGCTAAAACCAAAATCAAACATAACTGTTTATTTTTAATTGTTTTTTAGGCTGCCTTGTCGCTGTTGTCGTCAGCAGATTTAGCGGTTGTGGTGTCCGTTTTCTCGCTCTCTGTGCCTTCTTTCAAGCCTTCTTTGAAATCATGCACCGCACCGCCCAAGTCTTTACCGACATTGCGTAGTTTTTTCGTGCCAAAAATCAACACCACAATCAACAAAATAATGATGATTTGCAATGGTCCAATAGCCATAATATTTCCTTTATAAATAATAAATTACGCAGGACGCCCCATAATGTGAATATGCAAATGAAACACTTCCTGACCGCCGCCTGTCCCTGTGTTAATCTGCGTTTTAAAACCGCCAGACAATCCATTGTCCGCAGCAATTTTCGGCACAGCCAGCATTAACTTGCCCATTAACGCAGCGTCATCATGAGATAAATCTTGCAAAGAAACAATGTGTTTTTTGGGAATCAACAAAATATGCACAGGTGCAGACGGACGAATGTCTTTAAACGCTAACATATCCGCGTCTTCATACACCTTTTGCGATGGAATATCGCCTGCAATAATCTTGCAAAATAAACAATCGGACATTTTTATTTCTCCGTGAAAAATCTGCTTATTATAATATAAAGAATGGATTTCAGACAGCCTGAAATGCCATACCAAATTTCAGCTATTAACAGCAAGAGAAAATCACAATTTCTCGTAACAATTATCCTGCTATGGAATATGGATTTGATGAAATAGGTGCATTCATCTTGTGTACAAAAATCATCACATTTCTTGCTGTCGATTGCAAAGACAATGGTAAAGACAATATTTTTGTTATTTTCAGATAACCTGAAATACAGAATTTTACGCAATTTTTATCAATTTATTCAACAATCAGCCACGAAACTCCTTTATACTATTCCCCTTTGTAGCGTATCTCGTGGAGTATTCAAATTATGAGCGAAAAAAATACACCGCAACCTGAAATTGTGAATATTGATATTAACGATTTGAAAGTTCAGTCGGCGAACAAGGCGGAAGAGAAGCCTGAAACACCGCCGCCGCAACCTGAACCTGCGGCGAAAAGAGAAAAAGTGAAAATTGAAAAACGCCCCAAAGAACCTGAAACAACAACCGCTCCTGTGGTGATTAAACAAGGCGGCGGTAAAGGTTGGGCGGCTTTGGCGTTGTTGTTTTCGCTGACAGCACTTGGTGCGTCTGGCTTTTTGTTTGTGCAAGGTCAGAATGTGTTAGAGAATGCTCGCCGCGATTACGCCGTCCAGTTAGATAAAGCCGCTTTGGGCGAGAGTGATAATGCACGCCGCTTAAATCAAGCCATTGATACGCAACAAAAATTAGAACAGCATTTTCGTTTATTAGATGACAGCGTAAGACAAACGCAAGCGGCATTGATCAATACGCAAACGCAATATCAGTCTTTATCGAACGACCGTTTGCAGTGGTTGATTAACGAAACAGATTATACTTTGAATGCCACTTCGCAACAGATTTTGTGGCACGGCAATTCGCCTGCGGTGATTGATACGCTCGCCGCATTAGAACAACGCTTATCTGCCTTTGATTTTCCTGAATTACTGCCCTTAAAAAAGGCAATTAGTGATGATTTGCAAACGCTCAAAGCCCGTCCTGCGGTGAATACCGTAGCGGTTTCTTTGCGTTTGGAACGCTTGCTTAATGACACGGAACATTTGCCCTTGTTAATGGATAGATTATTCAAAGAAAACACGCCTGCCGCCATAGAATTATCGGAAAATCAAGGCGTTTGGTATAAAAATTTATGGCAAACTGCCAAAGATAATATGGGCAATTTGGTGCAAATTCGCAAAATTGATAATCCTGATATTATGGCTTTGTCTGCTGACCAAGTTTATTTTATTCGTAAAAACATAGAGTTACGCTTGCTTGACGCACGCATTGCCTTAATGCAATATCAATCGGCGGTGTATCGGGACGATTTGGCGGCGGCAATCAACGACATCAATCGTCATTTTGATACGAATCACCCTACGGTTAAGGCGTGGTTGGCGGAAGCGGAACAGTTGAAAAACACGGATATTAGTCGCGAGCAAGACAGCGATATGCTGAAAAACAGTTTATCGGCAGTGCGAAAACTCAAACAAGGCAATATTAAATTGCCTGAAACGCCTGCTCAAACCTTGCCTGCTCCGCCGCCTGCGGTAGAAGCAGTACCGCCTATGCCTGATTTATCCACAAATACAGCGGATAC
>JAFWRB010000228.1 GCA_017508845.1 Neisseriaceae bacterium
TATGACGACGCAAATAAAAGCATTTTTCAGGCAGCCTGCGGCAACAATCAACAACGCTCGTTTGGCATTCAAAACGGTGATGTATCTGCCGACAACATTCAACTTCACCCCACTTCGTGCGAATTTTCCTTAAATATCAAAGGGGAACAAGTAACGGTGCAACTGCCTGCCGCAGGGTACCATAATGTGTTAAACGCCGCCGCCGCCGCCGCTTTGTGTGCGGATTGTGTATCATTAAATGAAATTGCCGCAGGATTATCAGATTACAAACCTGTGGGTTCTCGCTTGCGTATGATAAGCAAAGATTTGGGCGTACAAATCATTGATGACACCTACAACGCCAACCCTGATTCGATGAAAGCGGCGATTGATGTTTTAACGGCTTTTGATTCGCCACGCATTTTTGTAATGGGCGATATGGGCGAATTGGGAACACAAGCGGCTGATTTTCATCGTGAAATCGGAGAATACGCCAAAAATAAAGGCATTGAATATGCCCTATTTACAGGCGAATTATCCCAAAATGCGGCAGACGCTTTTGGTGAAAACGGCAAATGGTTTGATAATAAAAATGCCTTGACCGAATATTTAAAATCGTTGATAACGCCACAAACAACGGTTTTAATTAAAGGCTCACGATTTATGAAAATGGAAGAAGTGGTTAAAGCATTTGAATAAGAAATAATACTGTTATTGTACCCGAATTGTATTAAAATTTTAATTTTTGGATTATCAAATATGCAACAACATAAAATAGATAATTTTCTGCGTGAATACCCTGAACAACAGTTTCCGCAAGTATGCAAATTATCCGAAAAAGAATGTTTATCTATTAAAACAATAATAATGAAAAATTTTTGTAAAAACAATGAGATAGATTATTTATTGAATAAACTTACACAACCTGAAAATCATTGTGGAAATATTGACAAAGACGGCGTGGAATTGATATATAAATTGATTAACGAAAATACGACACAAGATTTTATTCTTATCGATTGGGGCAAGTTTGACGATATTGATAAAATGGCTGTTAATGATTTTATTAAATATTTTGATGATATTTGGTATCCAGTTGCTGATGATATTGATGTATTTGATAAAAGTTGCTCTTGGATTATGAGAATTGCTCATTGGGGTGATATTTTTGTTATTCAAGCAAATACAAGGTAAAATTTTATAAATTTTTAATTAGGAACACATTGATTATGTTAGTTTTTTTAGCAAGTTTATTTGAAAACTGGTTTTCTTGGTTGCGTGTATTTCAATACACCACATTTCGCACGGTTATGGCATCACTAACCGCCTTGTCTTTTTGCTTATTATTTGGCCCTTGGACAATTCGCAAACTCACCGAATTAAAAGTCGGACAAGCCATTCGCACCGATGGGCCACAAACGCATTTAGTCAAAACAGGCACACCCACTATGGGCGGTTCGCTGATTTTAACCGCGATTACCGTGAGTATGTTATTGTGGGGCAATTTAGCAAATAAATTTGTGTGGATTTTATTAGCGGTTATGCTATCCACTGGGGCATTGGGTTTTTATGATGACTGGAAAAAAGTGGTGTATAAAGACCCTAATGGTGTTTCTGCTAAATTTAAAATCGTTTGGCAGTCCGCTGTTGCTATATTAGCAGGTATGTTTCTATTATACTCAAACCTGCCTGAAACCACTGAATTTATTGTGCCATTTTTCAAACAAATTCAATACCCTTTGGGCTGGTTTGGCTTTATTATTTTAACTTATCTTGTGATTGTCGGAACAAGTAATGCAGTTAATTTAACAGACGGCTTGGACGGATTAGCCGCTATGCCGATTGTGTTGGTATCCGCAGGGTTATCTGTATTTGCTTATGCCAGCGGACACGCCGAATTTGCGAGATATTTGCAATTACCTTTTATCCCAGGTGCGAATGAAGTCGTGGTATTTTGTGCGGCGATGTGCGGGGCAAGTTTGGGCTTTTTATGGTGGAACGCCTACCCTGCCCAAGTGTTTATGGGCGATGTGGGGGCATTGGCATTAGGTGCCGCATTAGGCACAGTCGCCGTGATTATTCGCCAAGAAATTGTGTTGCTTATTATGGGCGGATTATTTGTAGCAGAAGCCATTTCGGTAATGTTGCAGGTAGGTTCTTATAAAACAAGAAAAAAACGCATTTTTCGTATGGCACCTTTGCATCACCACTACGAATTAGGCGGCTGGAAAGAAACCCAAGTCGTGGTGCGTTTTTGGATTATTACGCTTATTTTGGTGTTAATTGGCTTGGCTACGCTGAAATTGCGGTAAAAGGTTTATTTTTCAGGCAGCCTGAAAAATTAAAAAGGAGTTTTTAAATGTCGCAAGCATTGGAAATTTATAAAAATCATCAGTTTTACCAAACTTGGCAATCTTTTAGAGATGAGTTTAATAAAGGGTATATTCCTGAACAAATTGATGATACAGATAGATTAAAATACTACGATATTATCAATAAAAATATTGAATTTATTGATAGTTGGTTATCACTACTTATCGATGATACTGAATTAGGAAAGACCAACACTTATCTAAATAATGCAAATACTTTAATAAATACAGCAAAAACTCATATCGTTAATGAACAAGTATATGCAAGCAGAAATGATACTCGTAA
>JAFWRB010000229.1 GCA_017508845.1 Neisseriaceae bacterium
AATATCCTGATTTAACAGGCAATTTAGGCAATATCGCCCTATTGCGAATGGCAGCCGAACGAGGCTTAATTGACAGCGAATTATCCCAAAAAACTCAAAACGCCTACCGCGAATACCGCCGCATACAACACAACAAAGCCTTGTGCGATGAAGAATTTATCTTAAATAACTGCGTATTAGCACATTACCAAGCCGTTACAACCCTGTGGCAAGAAGTGTTTGGCAAATAAGTTTCAGGCTGACTGAAAGAAAATAACACCAATCACTCAATAAAACGCTATGATTACGCTTTTATTTCACACAAAGCAACACAATGAAAACTTCGTTATTGCCTAATTTCGGCGTTTTACGCTTTTTGGGTTCAGACGCAAAAGCGTTTTTGCATAACCAATTATCGAATGATATTAAAAACTTACAGCAAGCCTGTTATGCGTCTTACAACACAGCACAAGGACGAGTAACCGCTAATATGATTGTTGCCCAAAACAAAGATGAATTGCTGATGATTGTGGCAAGCGATTTATTGGAAACCTTAAAAAAACGCTTACAAATGTTTGTGTTACGCAATCAGGTGAAAATCGAAACGGCGGATGATTTAGGCGTGGCGTGCGTTTTGCCTGCAAATACCCTGCCCTTTGCAATGCCAAACGCACCTTTGCCTACTCATTTTGCTTATGAAGAAGAACTTTCAGGCTGCCTGAAACTCTTTTTACCGCACGGCGGCGTGCTGATTGTGGGTGAAAAATCGCTGTTGCCTGAATTTAATCAAGCAACCGCAGAAGAATGGCAAGCCTTTGAAATTCAAAGCGGTTTTGCGTGGATTACACAAGCAACCAGCAACTTATTTGTCGCTCAAATGTTGAATTTACACCGCTTGGGCGGTATTCATTTCAAAAAAGGCTGTTATGTCGGACAGGAAGTTGTCGCCCGTGCTCAGTATATCGGACAAGTCAAACGCGGCTTGACTGTGTATCAAAGCCCTGCTTTACTTAATGCAGGCGATGAAATTTTAGACAACGAAAATAATATTGTGGGCAATGTGGTTAATGTTTCAGGCAGCCTGAATTTATGCGTTATCAAGCATTCGGCAGTCGAAAATGCGGTGTTTGCTCAAAAAATGCCCTTAACATTGATAAAGTCGTGGATAGCGAAATAAATAAAAAAAGCGTGCTTTTGCAGCACGCTTGAAAACATTGTCCTTTTTTCATCAAACTCAACTTATCTATTGCGTTTCAACCCACAATGATGACTTGCTTTTGAATAGAGTGCATTAAAACACTCTTAGATTAACGCTATCTTAACGATTTTCAGGCTGCCTGAAAGCCCATACCCCCCCCCTTGCTATCATTACAAGCCACCAGACAAGCGTTAGCGGTTTTACCGATAATGCTTGTGTCGCAGCGTGTATGCGTAACACTCGTGGGAATCCCATTACTCGGTATAAGTGAGTAATCTCCCAGCAAAAGGAAAACGAACCTATCCAAAAACGGCAATGCAAAAAGTTTTTCAGGTAGCCTGAATAATTTTTAACCGTTTATTTTGCTATTTTTCCATTGTACAAAATAAGGCTCATTGCCGAACAAGGTTTCCAAAAAGGTTAAATCGTTACCATTATTGAATAATTGTTCGTATTTATCAAAATCTTTTTGTTGTTTTATTTTTTCTTGTTTCCACTGTTGAAAATATGGTTTATCGCCGAACAAGGTTTCCAAAAAGGTTAAATCATTGCCATTTTTGAATAATTGTTCGTATTGATTAAAATCCTCTTGTTTATCGTGTGATTTTTTAATTTTTTTTGCCATGTTATCACTATTTGTTGCCTGTGTAACATTATGTTCAATAATCAATCCTAAATTTAATCGATTAGATATTTCTTTTAATTGATTTTTCTTCACATCTGTATTTGTATTTCCAAAAATAAAATAACCACCATATTCTTTATAAACCTTATCATTATGTACGCGTTTTACTTCTTGTGGTTTTGTATCAATTAACGGCACGCCGCTTACTGGTAAAGTTAAACCCAAGCTCATTACTTCATTAAAACCAATTTTTTCAATAGTTTTAATGAATGTATTGATGACCTTATTTTCACAAATGACTTCGCCATCAGGAAAAGTAACTGATAAACAATGTTTGCTTGTTTTGCCAGTTGATTTTTCAGATTTATCAGCGTTTGGTATTTCCCAATTTGCTAATTTTGCTTTTAATTCTTCTAAATCCATTATTTTTTCCCTTATATATTCTTTCAGGCTGCCTGAAAGTTAAATATTGTATCCATGTAAGAATAGTTTTGAACCGTCCCCCCATTTAACAATATGGTCGCCTTTGCCAATCAATTTTTCTGCACCTTCTTCATCAAGAATAATCACAGAATTAGCCACTTTATCTACCTTAAATGCGATTTTGGTGAGTAAATTTGAACGCAAAACTGCACCCGTTTTTTCGCCTAAAATTTTCACTTCTGGGCGTTGCGTGGAGAGCAATAAATGAATGCCCACCGCACGGGCTTTTTGTGAAAGGCGTGTTAATGGTTCGGCAATTTTCGGGTTGGTTATCAATAAATCAGCCACTTCATCAATAATGACGACAACAAAAGAAAATGGGCGTTGTGATACTTTTATATCACTGATTTTACTAATTTTTTTATCTTCCAAAATAGAATATCTTTCGTCCATTTCTTCGGCAAGTTGCTCGATTTTTTCAAGCATTTTGTTATTTTCGGTAATCAAATCAATATGCGGATATTGCCCTGCAATCTGTTGATAATCCACTTTTTTAGGGTCGAGAATAATCACTTGTAATTGATTTTGTGGCGTTAATTGCAATAAAGATTGCAAAATGGCTTTCACAGCCACACTTTTACCTGACCCAGTTGTGCCGCCAATAATGGCGTGCGGTGCGGTGTAAAAATCTTTAAATACTGGGTTACCTGTTTCGTCCAAACCAATACACACAGGCAATTCATATCTGTCTTGATATTGTTTCAAGGCAGCCTGAAACTCTGTTATTCCAAAATTACGCCATTCATTTTCAGGACGCAGAATTTTTAAGTATTGCGTTAAAGGTTTGCCAATCACCTGACCGCCTGCAATAACAGAATTTTCAGAAATCCCTAAATAAGCAGCAATATCATCGGTTTTCTTGTCTAATTCGGTTACACCATAAAATTTCACTTCATAAATATCGTATCGTACGCCTGTTGAAGATAATTTAACCGTTTCGGCAGGAATTTTGCATTTTTCTAAAATAGTTTTCAGGCTGCCTGAAATATCTTTGCTCACAGGTTGCGGTTCAGGTTTCAGGCTGCCTGAAACATTGTTTTCTTTTGGCATGTTTTTCGCAGCGATTTCGGCTAATTCGGTTAAAAATGCCGAGAGTGCTTTATAAGACTTTTTATGAAATTGCAAAGTTTCTTCCCAGCGTTGTTTTAATGCCAATGCTCCGTTGTGTGCCGATGATTTAACCCATTTCGCAAAATCTTCTGTTTTCCAATAATCTTTATTTTGTTGTGATTGAAACATTTGTTCGCTAATAAAAGCCGTCCAAAATGCAAGTTTATTTTGAAATAAAGTATCAATGCTAATTTCTATACCTTTTTCGTCTGCATTTTCCCATTTATCTATCTGATTATTTTTTGCTAAACAATAGGCAATGCACAGCATAATCCAATCATAACCTTTCCAATCTTTGGACGAAATAATGCCGTCATCATTAAATTGTTGTTGAATTTGTTTGGTTTCACCGCTAAATTTTAATTTGATATTTGCGATTGTTTGCAAATAAGTTTCATCATAAGGCTGTTGTTGTCCTTTATCGCCAATCATTTCATAATGCGGTGCGTCTTGATTTAATTGATACATTTTTGTTTATCCTTATTCAGAAAAATAATAATCTTCGGAAACAGTAGCCATTCTGCCTGTTTCAAAATCTTCTGATTCAACCACAAATGTTTTTTGTGCTTTGTTTTGTCCTAACAGTTCATCACATTTATTGCGGTTAATTTCGCCACTTTGGGCTAATAAAATGACTTGTTGTGGCAATGAAGCCAAATAATTTAACAATTTTTCACGATTAACTTCGTCCAATCGCGCCAAAGGTGTATCAATTACCATAGGTGCGGTAAATTCTGTGGTTTTGGATAAAGCCAAAACCAAAGCAGTTAGTTGTAATTGTGTTTCACCTTTGGAAGATTCAGCAACTTCATTTTGCGATTTATCTAAAAATTCCACTTTATCAGGTGTGATAACAACCGATTTCACGCGTTCATCATGTGAAATTTGCTTGTAAATTTCAAGCGTATTGTCTTGTAAGTCTTGTTGTTTCTGCACAATCAAGCGTTCTTTTAACAAGTTGATTGCGTCAATTAAGCGTTGCAGTTTGCCTAATTCACCACCATCATCACCCACCATATTTTTGCGTAAAGTTTCAATTTCACTGTTAAGTGCTTGTTTTTCAGTGTCTAAACTTTGTAATTGATTTTTCAGGCTGCCTTTTTTATAGTTCAACTGACTGATTTGTTCATTAGCAAATTCTAATTGTTTCAAATATTCATCTTTATGAGAAATATCTGCTTCTTTAATTTCTTCATCAATTTTCGTCAATCTTTCGCCATATCGTTCAGACTCTTGCAACCACAACTGCATTTGTGGCAAACCTTGTGTTTTGCGAACTGCAATGGTTGTGGCAATATCTTGATGATTGATTTCGGATAAATAATTGTGTCGCACATATTCCGCCGCTTGTTCTGGCAGTGGGTAATACAAAGAATGCCAAGCATTTTTAATCGACAGTTCAATCGTATCTTTCCATAAATCAAGAATTTGTGCTTCTCTTTTTCCTTGTTCTTTTTCAAATTAGGTGCTAATTTTTTGCGATTGTTTTCCAATTTAATGCGTTCAAATTCGGCTTTAATCTTTTGATTAAAGTTGTTTATTTCTTTATTTGGCAACAAATATAAAGGCAATTCTTTTAAGGCTGTCTGAATATTATTTTCTAAACCTTGTTTATCTTCTTCTATTTGTTGTTTTTCTTTTAATAATTCTTGGGTTGATTTAGCATTATTATCGCCCAATGAATTTGTTAAACGGTCTCTTTCTTTTGCATATTCAGAAAGTTGTTCTTCTATTTGTTGCTGTTGAGATTGTTTATCAGAAATATCTTTAACAACTTTATCTAATTGTTTTTGTTTTTTATTTAATTCGGCTTGTTCTTCTTTATTTTTCTTACTTACTTTTAATAATTTATCTAATCGTTCTTCTAACGCTTGTTTAATTCCTTTTTTACCTTCAACGGTATTATCTAAAAGCATAATGCCAATTAAATCATTTAATCCACTCCTAATAAAATGATTTTTATCGCCAATATCAGCTAATTTTTCACCATCAAATAAGAAAAACCGTGCATGATTCCAATTAGGCATATATTCAGAAAATATTTCTAAAAATTGATTTTCTTCAATCTCAATAGATTTTGACTCTTCTTTTAATGTAAAGAAAAACTTATTTTGTTGTTTATTTTGTTGTTTTTGTAATTTAAAATCTTTTGATTTATCATCAAATTTAAATCCCCAAGTGCGATTTACGGTTAATGTCTTTTTATTGCATTCATTAACATAAGAAATATCAATTAAAATCTGAACATTTAATTGTGAATCCTTATGAACATAAGTCGGTTTATTTTGTGCTTTTAATTCATTTAATGTTTTATGCCATTTGTCTTTTGCAACAATCGATAGGGCATTTTCTAATAAATTGTTTTCTTCTTTATAATGAACGGCTCGTTTTAATATATCCGCACTTTTTTCGCCATATAAACCCAAAAACAAGGCTTCTAACAGCGTGGTTTTGCCGTGTCCGTTTAATGCACCAATTAACACCAAATTACCGCCATTGTCTTGTGGTTGCGGAAAATTAAATTCAGAGTTTTCATACGATTTGAAATTCGTTAATTTAATGCGAGAAATCCAAGCAGTCATTTTATTACTCCATATTGTCAATGATTTCATCAATTAGTGAATTGATACCCAAGTTGGTTTTATTTTTATTTTGGTATTGCCAAATAATCAATTTAGCAAATTCATCAGTAGGAATATTTTTCTCTTGACAAACTTCATTTAAAATATTTAAAGAAGTTTCATCTTTCAAAATTAAAGTATTTTGAAATGCTTCATTTAATGTTTTTTTGGGAATATACATATTGTTTCCTTTATTTCAGGCTGCCTGAAAATATCAAGCGGTTTTTTTCTGTTCCATACTGTTTAAAACATCTTCTGTCCAAGTATTGCGACAAAATTCAATTTCTTCTTCGCTAATTAAAGTTAATCCACTTTCTTTTTGCGTTTGCAATAATTCGTCTAATATTTTCTGTCGTGCGGCAATGGTGAAAGGTCCTGTAATGTGTTTGCCATTTTTAAATTCAATCTTGCCATTTCTGCGGCGAAGTTGGCGGTATTCAGGGTTATCACGCATATCAATCAATTTATCGCGAAAATCCAATAACGGTTGAAAATTGTGTTTGCCCGTATCCACAAAACCTTGCAAACTGCGGTCTTTGTTAATCACCGTACAAACCCAACAGCCAAAACGAGATGAATTTGTACCGCAACCTGGTGCTTCTTCGGGCGAAATGACCACAGGGCATTCACCGCCACCTGCATCGCGATATAAGTTAATCAAACGTTTGTGCGTGCCACCCCACGGCGGATTGTGAGTGGATAAAAATTCCCACACTTCATCGGTTGAAACTTCCACAATCGGACGAAAAATCAACGCACCTTTGAGTGTGGTGTGTGGCGTGAGATTTGAGTGTTCTATATTTTGGTGTTTTTCAATGCTGTTTTTGCGGTTAATGGATTCATCTTTACGCACACCCATTAAGATAATTACATTGCCGTTATCGGAAATTTTTTCCTGAATATAAGCAGAAGTTGGGCGAATTTTTAATCGGTCGGTACACCAACGAAATGAACTTTTAGGCGTAGGATAGCCTTTGCCAATCAATAAATCCCAAAAAGTTTCACCGTCTTTTGGATAACGAATTTCGCCTGTAATCGGCAAATTGAGAATTTTGGCAGCGTCTAAAATTTCGTTTAATGACAAAGCCATATGCTCTGCCACAGGCGGATTTTCTACCAAGGTGTCATTTGAACAAAAATAAATCGGTCGCGTGCGTAATGGTTTGGGCAAGTCTAACAGCGTTTCAAAAACCAAATGGGCTAAAAGCGTGCTGTCTTTGCCACCTGAAAAGGCAATAATCCAAGGATAATTTTGCGTGCGTGATAGGTATTCTTCGGCAATGGTCGTGCGGATTTCATCGAATTTTTCATTCAATGAAATTGCGGGGGGGGGGGGGAGGATTTAAAATCTATGTACGCCATTGCTATTTTATCTGCAGTGTGTTATAGGGCAAAATTGTAATGCAAAATGTAGTAGATTAAAAGAAGAATTTTTAACGCGTTCAGGCTGCCTGAAACGCTTTTATTATCATACATCTAAATGACTTAAATCCCGCTCTACGGCCTGTTCTAATGACGGCAGAAAGTCGGCTTTCACTTCACGATAGGCTTCAAGTAAAGCGTATTCAAAGCCTATCTCGTCTGTGCCGCCGTGTGATTTAATCACAATGCCACGCAAACCCAAGAAAATCGCTCCATTAAAGCGGCGTGGATCGACTTTTTGTTTGAATTTCTTTAACACAGGCATAGACCACATCGCCACCCATTTGGAATACAAGGACTGCGTAAAGCCGTCTTTCACCAAACTGCCCACAAAACTTACTGTACCTTCAATGGTTTTCAGCACGATATTGCCCACAAAGCCGTCGCACACAATCACATCGGCTTTGGTTGAAAAAATATCCGAACCTTCCACATTGCCGATAAAGTTTAAGTGACTGTTTTTTAATAAAGAATAAGCGGCTTTAACGGTGTCTGTGCCTTTAATATCTTCCGTGCCAACATTCAATAAACCCACTTTGGGATTACTTTTTTCAGGCTGCAAGGCTTTAACCAACTGCGTGCCCATAATGGCAAATTGCAACAGTTGTTCGGACGGACAATCCACATTTGCCCCCAAATCCAAAGCACACACCAAATGGTCATCTTTGGCGGGCAGAAATTTCGCAATCGCAGGGCGTTGAATGCCAGGCACGGTTTTCAGCACAAAGCGAGCGGTTGCCATTAACGCCCCAGTGTTGCCAGCAGAAACCGCTGCCGCCGCCTTACCGTCTTTGACCAAGTTAATCGCCACACGCATTGATGAATCTTTTTTATTTTTCAAAGCGTGTTGTGGCGGCTCGTCCATTGCCACCACTTCGGTGCTGTGGATAATTTCAATGCGTTCTAACGGTGCATTTGCCTTGACTAATGCGTTTTTCAGAGCGGTTTCATCGCCCACCATAATCAAGCGAGCGTCCGCATTGTGTTGCAAAAATTGTGCCGCCGCAGGTGCGGTTACGGTCAAACCGTTATCGCCACCCATAGCATCAACAGCGATTGTAATCATTGTTTTAATCCATTGTATTTATTATGTTTTCAGGCAGCCTGAAAAAACAGTAGCACAAAAAGTCGGAAGATTGAATCAACAATCGACCGACTTTTTATATAAATATTAAATACTTACTCGCCTTTTGCTTTGGCAACTTTACGACCGCGATACATTCCGCTGGGGGAAATGTGGTGCGGCAAGTGTGCTTCACCAGTCAATACGCTCACGCTTAAAGACGGTGCAGTTAAAGCATCGTGCGAGCGGTGCATACCGCGACGAGATGGTGATTTTTTATTTTGTTGAACAGCCATTTTGCTTACTCCTAAAAATTCCTAATTTATGCAACCTGTTGTTATTTAATGTTTTTCAGCACAGAAAATGGGTTTGTGCTGTTATCATCAGGCAACGACACCATTTGGCAATTATCGTGCATAGGGGCGTAGGGCAAAGCGGTTAAAAGTTGGTCTTCAATCCACTCAACTACGCTGATTTCCTTGCCCACAACCAAAACATCGACATCGTCATACAACTCGTCCGCCCGATTTGCCGCATTTTCATCAGCAAATATCAGCGTACGAACTGTGTTATTCAGGGTAAAATCCATTGTCTTCAGGCAGCGTTGGCAAGTCATTTGCAAAACAGCCGACAAATGCACATCAATAAAGGGTTGATTTTGTGCATTTTTTCCGCCCGTAAAGGCAGCCTGAATAACATTTTGCGGATTACTCAAAACGCCGCCGTCCGCAACTCTGGCATCTAACCTTGCCAAAGAAAATTGCCAAACTGCGGTCTGTTTTTCCGCCACGAATGCCCAAGGGTCAATACAGTTTGCGTTTAACATAAACGGAAAATGATATACCTTTTTAGGCTTATTTGTCAATGACATTATCAGTCAAATTTATTTCAGGCTGCCTGAAAACTTTGTCGTCATTGCGATGAGCGAAAGCGAAGAAGCAATCTCCAAATAAATTGCGTGAGCAATTTATTTGGGTAGCGTAAGTCAATACAACGGCATTGCAAAAAGCCTTGTCTGTTACCTTTAATCATTTTGTATTGCGTCCGTTTTTAAGAATAGGCTACCCTGAAACAGTTTTTAAACTTCGCTTGTCGCTCATTTAAAAACTGTTTCAGGAGATTGCCACGCCGTGCTTACGGCACGGCTCGCAATGACGATATAATTTTCAGGCTGCCTGAAAACCTTTATGTAGTGTATGATTACGCCTTATTTACATTGAAAGCATCACAATGAACACGCTACCGATTATTTTGGCTTCGACTTCCGTTTATCGACAACAATTACTGCAACGCATTCAGTTAAATTTTACGGCAGTTGCCCCCCATTGCGACGAAACGCCGATTGCGGGTGAAGAACCTGATGCGACTGCCATTCGTTTGGCTGAAAGTAAAGCCCGTTCTTTGCAAAAGGATTATCCTGCCGCATTGATTATCGGCTCTGACCAAGTGGCATTTTGTGATGGACAAGCGTATGGCAAGCCGAAAACGCTTAAAAAAGCAGGCGAAATGTTGCGAGCCTTATCCGATAAAACGCTCACATTTTATACCGCTGTGGTTTTGCTTAATACCGCCACAGGCAAGATTTATCGCCATATTGATACCACTTTTGTATCCTTGCGTCCCTTGCGACCGACTGTTATTTCGCAATATCTCAAACGCGAACCTGAAGCTTTGCGTTGTGCAGGAGCCGCCAAAAGCGAGGGTTTGGGTATGACGCTCATTCGCCAAATCGACAGCACCGACCCTAATGCAC
>JAFWRB010000230.1 GCA_017508845.1 Neisseriaceae bacterium
AAATGTGCATTTTGTAAGGCAATGATAATATGCCGTTCAATTTTTTCACATAATAAATCAATTGTTTGTTTGTGTTCGGCAAAGGCTTTATAAAAAGGCACTTGTTCAATTTTTCCTGCAAAATCAACAGGATATTTAACAATATGACAAGGCGAGCAGGATACTACACCGCCTGTAATCAACACCGTCATTGCCCTTGTTCCTTGCGGATAAACACCGCCAAAGACGCAATGTTTTGCAAGTGTCGTCTGGCTTTGGCACCGCTTGCCATTCGCACGCCAAACTTGGCTTGCAACGCCACAGCAATTTGCACTGCGTCCAAAGAATCCAAGCCTACGCGACTTTCTTCACCAAACAAGGGTTCATCGTTTGCAATATCGTCTGCGGATAAGTGGTCTAATCTATCACATTCTTGTAAAATCAATGATTTAAGTTGATATTCTAATGTACTTTGTGTCATCAATCTTTCCTTTATGTTTGATTTTCAGGCAGCCTGAAAGGTTAAAATTATAACAATAAAATGCGTTTAGATATTGAATTTTAAGGAAACTATCATTAAAATAGCCTGTTTACCGAACTTTTAGGAGCATTATCATCGCACAAGCACCAGAAAAAGAGGCACGCATTAACGGTGAAATCACCGCCAAAGAAGTGCGTCTGATTAGTAAAGACGGCGAACAATTAGGCATTGTTCCCTTGAAAGTGGCTCTGCGTCAGGCAGATGAAGCCGATGTTGATTTAGTGGAAATTGCCCCCAACGCCAAACCGCCCGTGTGCAAAATTATGGATTTTGGCAAATATCGTTATGAGCAGTCCAAAAAACGCGATGAAGCACGCAAAAAGCAAAAGCAAGTGCAAATTAAGGAAATTAAATTCCGACCAGGCACGGACGAGGGCGATTATCAAGTTAAAATGCGAAACATTCGTCGCTTTTTGGCAGACGGCGACAAAGTCAAAGTTACTTTGCGTTTTCGTGGGCGAGAAATGGCTCACCAAAACTTGGGTGCTCAACTATTGCAAAGGGTTGAAGAAGATTTAACCGAAGAAGCCCAAGTAGAACAACGCCCGAAAATGGAAGGGCGGCAAATGGTGATGATGATTGCAGCGAAAAAAACAAGCACCCAATAAGGCAGAAAAAACCGAAAAGCCTGAAAAAGTGGAAGAAACCGCAGAAGAATAATCATCAAACAAAACCGCACAGTTTAAGACTGTGCGGTTTTTTTAACTTCACCTGACGGCTCGTAAAAACTTCGTTTCAGGCAGGCTAAAAGAAATAATCCCCTTTTAGCCTGCCTGAAAAGGTTATAATTCAACCTTTTATTTTATGAAATAGCCCAAAATGAACACCCATTCCGATTATTTACAAAAAATTCTCACCGCCTCTGTGTATGATGTGGCGGTTGAAACGCCTTTGGATTACGCTAAAAACTTATCGGCTCGTTCTAACAACCGCATTTTGATTAAGCGAGAAGATTTGCAGCCTGTGTTTTCGTTCAAACTGCGTGGGGCGTATAACAAAATGGCTCAACTTTCAGATGAAGAGTTGAAGCGTGGTGTGATTACAGCGTCTGCGGGCAATCATGCACAGGGTGTGGCGTTAAGTGCTAAAAAATTGGGCTGTAAAGCGATTATTGTGATGCCCAAAACCACGCCGCAGATTAAGGTTGATGCGGTTCAAAATTTAGGCGGCGAAGTGGTTTTGGCAGGCGAATCGTTTAATGACGCGTACGATTATGCTATGCGTTTGGTTGAAGAAAAAAATATGGTGTATATTCCGCCGTTTAACGACCCATTTGTGATTGCGGGGCAAGGCACCATCGGTATGGAAATCACACGGCAGCACCCACGCAAAATTGACGCTATTTTTGTGCAAATCGGCGGCGGCGGCTTGGCGGCTGGTGTGGCGGCGTATATTAAAAATGTGCGTCCTGATATTAAAGTCATTGGCGTGCAAACGAACGATTCGGACGATATGAAGCAATCCATTGACGCGGGCGAAATCATCACTTTGCCCGAAGTGGGTTTGTTTTCGGACGGCACGGCGGTGAAAAAAGTGGGCAAAGAAACATTCGCCCTGTGTCGAGATTTATTAGACGAAATTATTACGGTGAATACGGACGCGGTGTGTTCGGCGATTAAGGATATTTTTGACGATACACGGGTGATTACCGAGCCTGCTGGGGCGTTGAGTTTAGCGGGTTTGAAAGCCTATATTCAACGCGAAAACGCTCAAAATCAAACGCTGATTGCGATTGCCAGCGGTGCGAACATTAACTTTCATCGTTTGCGTCATGTGTCCGAACGCACTGAATTATCTGAACGGCGTGAAGCGATTTTAGCGGTAACTATTCCAGAAAGACCAGGTAGTTTCTTGAAATTTATTGAAATTTTGGGCGATAGAAACATTACCGAATTTAACTATCGTTATGGCGATGACACACTTGCTCATATTTTTGTGGGCATACAGACCGCAGGCATTGACGATTTGAACCAAATCAAGCAGAAATTAGAAGCCGAACGCTTGCCTGTATTAGATTTAACCGACAACGAAACCGCCAAAGTGCATATTCGCTATATGGTTGGCGGCAGAACGCACAAAATTAAAAACGAACGCGTCTTGTCGGCACAATTTCCCGAACACCCAGGTGCCTTACCCCGCTTTTTGAGTGCGATGAAATCGCAGTGGAATATTACGCTGTTTCATTATCGCAATCACGGTGCGGATTACGGCAGGGTTTTGGTTGGCGTTGATGTACCAGACACCGACAATCAAGCATTCCACGATTTTCTGCAACACATAGGCTACACTTTTCACGACCAAACCGACAATGCGGCGTATCAACTGTTTTTGGGGGCGGAGTAAGGTAGGGTTGGCAACACAACCCACCGCCAAACCGTAGGTTTGGTTGAAATCATTTTCAGGCAGCCTGAAAACCCACACGGTCATTACGAGCCGTTGCGTAAGCAACGGCGTAGTAATCTTCCTACTA
>JAFWRB010000231.1 GCA_017508845.1 Neisseriaceae bacterium
CTTTGGCAATGCCTGTAACCGAAATCACTTTATTATCGATTTTAATTTGCCGTGTGGCGGCTTTCGGTACGGTGTCGGTAGTCATAATGGCGGACGCGGCTATATCCCAATGCACAGGTTTGACTTTGGGCAGGGCGTGAATAATTTTGGTGGCAGGCAAAGGCTCTAAAATCACACCAGTGGATAAGGGCAAAACTTGTTCAGGCTGGCACTGAATATGAGCCGCCACAGCGGTGCAAACATTCAAAGCGTCATCAATACCGCGTTGCCCTGTGCCTGCGTTGGCGTTGCCTGTATTCACCACAATCGCCCGAATGCCTTGGTTTTCTGCCAAATGTTTTTTACATACTAAAACAGGTGCGGCACAAAAACGATTTTGCGTAAAAACGCCAGCCACATTCGCAGACGGCGATAAAAGCATCAGGGTTAAGTCGTTTTTGCCTTCTTTTTTAATGCCTGCTTGTCCGACATAAATTTGAATACCGTCAATAACGGGCAGTTCTTTGGCGGTTTTTGCGGTTAAATTGACTGCCATAATGAAGTCCTTTTTATTTTGACGCAAATAAGCGATAAGGATACAGTAAAGAAAGGTAGTTCGCAATAAACAGTTAGTTCATAGCATTACCCACGCAGTTAAATATTTTCAGGCAGCCTGAAAAACAATAGGAAAGACCTTGCTTACTGATTTGCCCTAACCCATTTTAACCAAGCGTTGAAAATGGCGGGTTCTGTGGCGGCGATAACCGAGCGTTTGAATGTGTGTTTGCCGCTCCAAAATTCATCGCCTTCTAATGTGGCTAATTGTCCGCCCGCCTCACTGGCAATTAACGCTCCTGCGGCGTAGTCCCATAATTTTTGTCCGCCGTGCAAAAATACATCAAATCGTCCTGCCGCTAAATAACACCAGTCCAAAGTGCTGCACCCCATATTGCGTTGCGAGCGGCATGGGGACAAGTTTTGTATGCGATTAGCCAGTGTGCCTGAACGCAAGTATTTCACTTCCACAGCGGCAACGGCTTCGCGTAAAGAATGACAAGCATTGCGGCGTAAGGGTAGAGCGGTTTGGTTTAAGAATGCACCGCCGCCTTTTTTCGCATAAAACATTTCATCGCAAAAGGGGTCGAATGTAACGCCGATTTCGCTCTGTCCGTTTTTGATAAACGCCACAGACACCGCAAAATGCGGAATACCATTGACAAAATTTGTTGTGCCATCAATCGGGTCGATAATCCACAAGCCATTTGGATTGTGTTGCCATAACTTGCGTTGTTCGTCAGACGACATTTCTTCGCCCAAAGCAGGAGCGGCGATGATTTTTTGCAAACCGATTATCAAAACCTGTTGAGCGGCTAAATCGGCTTCGGTCATCAGCGTGCCATCGTTTTTCACATTCACACGAGCACGCAAAAAACGCGGCATAATTTCTTCTGCCGTAACTTGCCGAATTAAGTCTTGAATGCGTTGTAAAATTTCCATAACGCATATTGTGATGATAATAAGCGTTTAAGTCAATGATTTTAATAGTGAGCAGTTATTTATTTTTGGATAATGCTTCGATACTATTTTCAGGCTGCCTGAAAGAAAAATCGAAGCATTATCTAAACTAAATAATGGCTCACTATTCAATTTCCGTTTCAAACCCGATTTTTCCCACGCTCGCTTGTTGTGCGGTTTGTAGGGCGTTTGTAATGGTTTGATATTCAACGCTTTTATCGGCGGCTATGGCTAATATTACATCAGGGTTAGTGCTATGTTGTTGTTGTAAAATGGTTTTTAACTCGTCTAACGACACTTGTTTTTCATCTAAAAAATATTCACCATTCGCGTTAATGGCTAAACGCACGGGTTTTTGCGGTTTGATTTCGGCGGTTTTTTCGTCCGTTGCGACTGGCAGTTGCAAGGGGATTGAGTGGGTTAAAACAGGCATCGTTATCATAAATACAATGAGTAACACCAACATCACATCAACTAATGGTGTTACATTGATTTCTGCCATCGGTGTGTCGTCATCATGCTGATTAAAACTTGCAAAAGCCATATTATTGTTCCTCGTTTAATAGTTGAATATGTAGGTCGTGGGCGAAACTGTCCATATCGTGCGATAAATTTTTATTCAAACGCACCAAAGCGTTATACGCCAAAACCGCTGGAATAGCGGTAAATAAGCCCATTGCGGTAGCAATCAGTGCTTCGCCGATAGGGGCGGCAACGGTTGCCATGGTTACTTGACCTTGCACGCTAATATTGATGAGTGCGTGGTAAATCCCCCACACCGTGCCGAATAAGCCGATAAACGGAGCGGTTACACCGACAGAAGCCAAAGCGGTTAAACCGCCTGAAAAGGGGCGTAACACTTTGTCCATAGCATAACGAATGTGGCGGACGAGATAATCGTTGCGTGGCACTGCGTCATGCAAATGGCTGTATTTTTGGCTATTGTATTGCTGTTGCGAACGATAAGATTGTGTGGCAACGCGGCTCATCGGTGCGTCTATATCTTGTATTTCTGCCATTGCCGCGTGCAAATCGGCGGCATGCCAAAAGGTTTTTAAAAATTGCCGATTTGCCTTTTTGGCTAAAAACAATTTTACCGAGCGAATAATAATAATTGCCCAAGTCAAAATACTCATCAGCACGAGTATGGCAAAAGTCATCGTTAAAACAATGTCTTGTTGTGAAAATAAATGTTGTAAATTCATATCGTTAAGTCCTTGTGTTTATTGTGTGTTGCAGGCTGCCTGAAATTATTTCTGTCCGCTTACGGCAGCTCAAATTTAATGCCGAAGGTGTAATCTGACCGTATCGCCACACCTGCTCTTGTGGCTGGAATAAAGCGGTATTGTTCTTTTACCGTTTTCAAAGCCGAGCGGTCTAATGCAGGGTAGCCACTGCTTTTCACCAAACTCACCGCAGACGGTCTGCCATTTGCTTCCACAGTTACACGCAAACGCACAACCCCTGTTTCGCCGTTTTCAATCGAACGCGGCGGATAGGGCGGTTTAGGGTTATGCAAATGTCCGCCGATATGCGATGCTGCTGTTGTTCCGCCACCGCCTGCACCTTCTCCTTCACCCTGATTGCCGCCGCCTGTGCCTTTATTTTCAGCCGAACCATTACCGATACCACTACCCACGCCATTTTCTGCCGTATGTTCTGCAATAGGTGCAGGCGGCACTTCACGCACAGGCGTTTCTTCTTGCGGTATCGGTTTGGGTTCAGGTTTTTTTTCCACAGGCGTTTGGGGCGGTTTTTTCTTCACCACAACATCGGCTTTTTTGTCCTTTTTTTTGACAGTCAAAATTTCTTTTTTCACAGGTTCAGGCTGTTTCACCACAGGCGGCGGCGTATATTGAGGTGCAGGGGCTGCCTGAAAACCGCTTAAATCCACGATTTCTAACACAGACGCACCCGTAGAAACTTGTGGCATTTTCACCTGCGACATTGCCCACAAAACAGCAATATGCACAGCCATCACCACAAACCAAACGGATACATCAAAAACTTTTTCTTGTTTCAAAATATATTCCCATTGCGTTTTCAGGCAGCCTGAAAGGGGTTATCTTTTATTTTTGCCTACACTTATTCACGCAACTTTTAAACGCAGGCGTTTTTAAGTCGCCTGAAAAATGGCATTGTTGCTCACAATTTGCGTTGTATTTACTTGGTTTATCCATTAAGGCATAAACCAAACTGCTGACAACAGATAGCGTACAAATCAATAGCGTTATTTGTTTCATTGTTTATTCCTTTTTTCAGGCTGCCTGAAAGGTTTAATAGATTAGAATTTCACTTCATAATCTAACCAGTAACTTCTGCCTTTGCCGACCATTGTGGTATCTCGTGTGCGATTAGCACTAATATATTGTTTATTAAATATATTATTCACGCCCACGCTGATTTTTCCGCCGCTTAAAAAGGGCATTTTGGCGTTTTTCTTGAATGTGTATTTGGCTTTGAAGTCGGCAATGGTGAAGCCTTTATCTACATAGTAATAAGTTTCGCCACCGCTTTCGTATGAAGACGGATTGGAATGCGGATTAAACCAGTGTGATACTTTAAAATTCAAATCCAAGTTTTCAATCGGCGAATAACCGATATTGGCTTGCACTTTATTGGCGTGGCGGTTGATGTCTTCGCCTGTGGCAGTGTCGTAAATTTTCAGGCGTTCGTATGATGTGCCAAATTTGAAATCGCCGATTTTATAATCTGCGGATAATTCAAAGCCGTGTCGTTTGGCAGTATCCACATTTTGATATTGTCCGTATTGTTGTGGGTCAAGATTACCGTCTTTGGGCGGTTTCCCCATATCTGGACGGGCTTTTAGGGCAATCATATCGTCAATCTTGCCGTTAAAATAAACGCCTTTGATTTTTAACTTGTCCGTTGAATGCAATAAACTTTCGTCTTGAAAACTGAAACCCACTTCGTATTCTTTGGCGGTTTCTGATTTCAAATTTGGGTTGGGCACATAATAGTACATACGGTTCATCGGCCCTTTTTGCAAAGTTTCGTGTGGCGTGGGGGCTCGGAAACTTTCGCTGTATCCGCCTAACAGCGTTAAGCGGTCAAAAAAGGTGTAAGCCAAAGCCACTCGTGGCGAAAAACGGCTGTCGGAAAAGTTTTGTGCGTTTTCTTTTTTGACTTCTCGTTTGAATTTATCAAATCGTCCGCCAAGCGTGAGTTCCGCATTGCCTAACTGCGTGATATTTTGTGCGTAAATGCCTAAATCTTTCCAAGTATTTGGAAAAGAACCAAAATCGCTTTTTACACCATTTAATACATAAACCGCATCTTCATCTCGTTTGCCATAATCCAAACCTGTTACCAAATGATGTTTCAGGCTGCCTGTATTAAATGTAGCGTTATTGTTTAATGAAAAGCCCCAGCGGTTATCAATATTAGCGTATTGCAAAGTGTTAGGCGGTATGCCGTAATTTTGATAACCTCTATCGTATTTGGCTTTGCTTTTATAGGCTTTGAACGCTAAATCAACCCATTCTGTTTCTGGATTGTATTTATAATCGAACACAAAGTCGCGTTGTTTCAGTTTGCCTTTAACGAATAAATCATTGCTGTTATTCCACAGCGTTTGCCACAGCGTATTGAGTTTTTCATCATAATTAAATGCCGAGAACTGCACACGATGATTGCCCAAAGTGCTACCCACTTTAAACAAAGCCGTGCGAGCGGTTTCATCGTTATATGAATACGGCATTTCTTCGCCAGGTTTGGCGTAGTGCGAACCGCCTTCGGCAAATTTAGTGGTGCCATAATCGGCTTTTTTGCCGTAAATCACAAAATCAATCGGAGCCTTTTCAAAATCGCCATACACCGCAGAACGCACCGAGTGCATATTATTCGATTCCACACGATTACCAAACATCACGCCCATTTGTTCATCTTCATTTAAAAAATCGCGTGCGTTTTTGCTTTCCATACTCACAATACCGCCGATTGAACCTGAACCGTGCAGAATAGAACTTGCCCCTTTGGTAACTTCTACGCGTTTGAGAATATCCGTATCGGTGCGAAACGATGATACAAAATTACCATACAAACCAGGCGAACGCGGCACGCCGTCTTGCTTGATAATGACCCTATCTTCGCTTTGATAACCAAAACCACGAATTTGAAACTGTTTGCCTGCATGCCGACCTGCATCCATACCGCCATCAACACCTGGCACACTCATCATAGCGTCAATCACATTCGTGGTGCTTTCCATATCCTGCGGCGTTAAAACACCCACAGAACCCGCATATTTCATATTACCCACAGGCGTGCGAGTGGCTTCAACCACAATCGTTTCTAATTCAGTAGCATTGTCGGTTTTGCCTTTTTTCAGGTTGCCTGAATGATTGGTGTCGGTTGTGTTGTTTTGCACCGTTTGTTCATTCAGGCTGCCTGAAACATTGTTTCCGTCATTGCGAGCCGTAGGCGTGGCAATCTCCTGATGATTCAGGCTGCCTGAAACTTCTGTATTCGTTTCATCAGCATACGCCACCGTAGAAAAAACAGCCATCAAAGACAGCGTCAAGGTTTTGAGTCGGAGTGATGTCATTGTTACATTTCCTTGTAAAATAATCATAAAATAAAATTAAGAATAATTACTATTTACAATAATTATCATTATTTCACAAATAAAAATAATTATCAATAACCAAAGATAATTGTTGAACTTTAAATAAAATAATGAGTTATAGACAGAAATATTCCACTACC
>JAFWRB010000232.1 GCA_017508845.1 Neisseriaceae bacterium
CAATCCTGCGGCGTTTCAAATATGGCTCAATTATCATATTTTCGGCATATTTGGCGGTTTGACTGACACCCATTTTGGTATTAGTTTAATTAAACTAATCAAAAACTTACTGTGGTTTGCTTTGCCTGCGTGGTTAGTGGCTTTATGGACAATCTACCGCCGCAAAGTGTTGTCGCACGCCACAGGCTGGTTTTGCCTGTTGTGGATTATGTTATCTGCGGTAATTTTATCTTTGCACCACGATTTAAACAGCAATCAACTGTTTTGGTTTTTACCGCCGTTTGCCTTAATTGCCGCCGCAGGTTTAGACGACATCAAACGCGGCATTGCAGCCTTTTTCAACTGGTTTGGCGTGATGATTTTTGGTTCGGCGGCCATTTTTTTATGGTTATTGTTTTTTGGTATTAACTATGGCGTGCCTTATGCTGTGGCTGGGTGGGCAAGGCGTTTTAACCCCTATTTTTCGCCTGACTGGAATTATTTTCCGATGATTTTAGCCTTATCTTTTACGCCGATTTGGATTTGGGCAGTAACCCGCCGCAATATTCGTGGCAGGCAAGCGGTTACAAACTGGGCGGCAGGCAGCACCTTAATTTGGACAATTATATTCAGTTTATTTTTGCCTTGGACAGAGAGCCTAAAAAGTTACCGCCCAATCGCGATAGATATGGCACAGAGCATACCGAGCGATTTAGTTTCAGGCAGCCAGTGTATTGAAAGCGACAGCATTGCCTTATTGTTAGCATTAGATGAACAAAATTTAGTACAAAAACTCTACCACACAGCAAACCAGCACCCGCGTTGCCGCTACCGCTTGATTACGCCAGATGACAAGGGCTTGGACATACCCGCAACCGCAAACATACTCTGGCACGGCGAACGCGGCAAAAAAGGACGAGAAACGATTGTGTTGATAGAATAATTGTAGGGTGGGTTTCCTAACCCACCATAACGATAGAAATCATTTCAGGCAGCCTGAAAAACCAAAAGCAACGCCTATCGGCGTCGTGGGTGGGCAAGACTGCCCACCCTATAACAAAACCTGCGGTTTTGCGGTGGGTTGGGAACCCACCCTACAACTTAACTAAATGATTATGAAAAAACTCTTTTTACTTTTACTTTCCTGCTACGCCGCCTATGCCTATGCCGATTATGCTGTGGCGTTAGGCGATACGCCCAAGTATCCGCCGCATTTTACGCATTTTGACTATGTCAATCCCAATGCACCCAAAGGCGGCGTGGCGGTGTTTCCAATGACGGGCGGGTTTGATTCGCTCAATCCCTTTGCACTCAAAGGCGAACACGAAGTGGGCATTTCTATGCTGACACTCGACACCTTGATGACGCAAAGCGAAGACGAAGCCTTTTCCGTGTATGGCTTGATTGCAGATGATATTCGCCTATCCGATGACGGCTTGTCGGTTTTGTTTCACATCAACAAACAAGCGAAATTTCATAATGGCGACCCTGTTTTATCACAAGACATTGTTTTTTCTTTTAAAACGCTCACAGAAGACCCAGCCGCCACACCCTTTTATCGTCTTTACTGGAATGGCGTAAAAAATATTACCGCTGTCGATAGCCACACCGTTCGCTTTGATTTCAAAGAAAAAAATTCAGAACTGCATTTAATTTTAGGACAGTTACCTGTTTTTTCACACAAAAGTTTTCCCAATGGCTTAAAAGACGGCAACGCTGTGCCAATCGGTTCGGGGGCGTATCGCCTAAAACGCACGGCAAATGGGCGTTTTTCAGAATTTGAACGCGATAAAAATTACTGGGCAAAAGACCTGCCCAGTCGAAAAGGTATGTACAATTTCGACACCATTCGTTTTAAATATTATTTAGACGAAACCGCACGCGTAGAAGCCTTGAAAGCAGGCGAATACGATATTTTAGAAGAAAATGTGGCTCGCCTTTGGGCAAGAGCCTATTCTGATAAGGTATTGAAAAAAAATAACTTTATTCGCAAAAGTTTTCCTCATCACAACAACGCAGGTATGCAAGCGTTTGTGTTAAACCTACGCCGCCCTGCCCTACAAGACGAAGTTTTGCGACAAGCATTAGTGTTGGCCTTTGATTTTGAGTCTGTTAATCGTATGTCCTTTTACGGTTTGTATCGGCGTGATGACAGTTTTTTTACCAATACCGAACTCGCGGCAAGCAGGCTACCTGAAAAACAAGAATTACAAATATTACAATCAGTTAAAGAACATTTACCGCCCGATATATTCACCACGCCGCCCATATCACCGCCTGTTATCGACCCTGTCAAAGGTGTTCGTCCAAATTTAATTAAAGCAAAAAATCTTTTGTTATCCGCTGGTTACACATATAAAGACGGCGTTTTAATCGACAAAAACGGCAAAAAAGTCGAATTAGAATTTTTAACCTATACCAAAGCCTTTGAACGCACCACAGCCAAATGGCGGCGAGATTTGCAAAAAATCGGTATCACACTCAATATCCGCGTAACCGATGCAGCGTTATTCATAAAACGCATGAACGACTTTGATTACGATATTGTGATTGCCAATTACAGCAATTCATTAAGTCCTGGTAACGAACAATTTGAATACCACAGTTGCGTGGCTGCCCAAACCAATGGCACACGCAATTACGCAGGCGTGTGCGACAAAGCAGTCGAAAAAATCCTGCCGTACTTTGTATCTGCCCAAAACAGAAGCGAATTAGTCGCCGCAAGCCAAGCATTAGACCGCGTACTGCGGCGAAAATACATCGTTGTGCCAAACTGGTACAGCAGCGAAATCCGTATGATTTACAAACAAAATTTCAGGCAGCCTGAAACCTTACCACAACAATTTCACGGCATATCGTGGGCGATTGAAACTTGGTGGCAGGAAAAATAAACAGTTTTTCAGGCTGCCTGAAACTTATTCTTCACCGTTCCCTGCCAAAATCTCCACAGCCATTTTCTTCGCTCCTTTGAAATCGGCTTTGCCGCTGGCTAACATAGGCAAGGTTTCTACGGGTAGAATGTGTGTGGGCAGCATCAAGGGAATGAGGTCGGATTGTTTGAGTGCTTCCATAATTTCGGCAGGCGACTGTTCGGTTTTGATGAGCAGAGCAATCGCTTCGCCTTTTTTGTCGTCAGGCACATTCACGGCACAGAATGGGGATTCATCGCCCAAAACGCGTGTGATATTTTCTTCTACGCTACCCAAACTAATCATTTCACCGCCGATTTTGGCAAAGCGTGAGTAGCGGTCAGTAATAAACACAAAGCCCGCTTCGTCAATATGCCCTTTATCGCCTGTTTTGTAGTAGCGAATGCCGTCTATTTCGCAGATGACTTCGGCGGTTTTGTCTGGGTCACCCAAATAGCCTTTCATCACTTGCGAGCCGCCGATAACGATTAAGCCGTCTTCATTTACAGGCAACTCTTCTAATGTATCGGGATTGACGATTTTGATAATCGTGCCAGGCAAAGGTAAGCCCACACTGCCTATGCGGTTGAATGTGAGTTCTTTCAAGGTTTCGGGGTCGAGAATATTCGGCGTATTCACGGCAGCAACAGGGGCGGTTTCGGTTGCACCATAACCTTCGTAAATTTCGTGTCCGAATTTCAACTTGAACGCTTCTTTGACTTCGGGTTTGAGTTTTTCTGCCCCTGCGATAATCAGCCGCACGCTTTGAAACATTTAGGGGTGCAGTTTTTTATTGCGTGCATAGAGACGGAAAAAGGTTGAAGTGCCAAAAATCAGCGTGGCGTGGTGTTGGGCTGCCATTTTGCCGATGGCCGCACCGTCTGTGGGATCGGGCACGCTAATCATTTTTAAGCCCTCGCACAAGGGCATGAGCGTGGTTACGGTTAAGCCGAATGAGTGGAAAATCGGCAAGGAATTTAAAATGGCATCGCTTTTCTTAAAGTTAATTAAGTCGCTGATTTGTTTAATATTTGCCAAAATA
>JAFWRB010000233.1 GCA_017508845.1 Neisseriaceae bacterium
TCGCCTTCTAATTGTTTAATGCCCAAAGAAATGCGTTCTTTTTCAATGTCGATTGCAATGATAACGGCTTCAACTTCATCGCCTTTTTTGTATTTACGAACGGCTTCTTCGCCATTTTCCGTCCAAGACAAATCAGACAAATGAACCAAACCGTCAATGCCACCGTCCAAGCCGATGAAAATACCAAAATCAGTGATGGATTTAATCGCACCCTTGATTTTATCGCCTTTACTGTGGCTTGCAGCAAATTCTTCCCAAGGATTAGGCTGACATTGTTTCATACCCAAAGAGATACGGCGGCGGTCTTCGTCAATTTCCAAAATCATCACTTCGACTTCATCGCCTAATTGTACCACTTTACTGGGGTGAACATTTTTATTTGTCCAGTCCATTTCAGAAACATGCACCAAACCTTCAATGCCTTGTTCAATTTCCACAAACGCACCGTAGTCGGTTAAGTTAGACACTTTACCAAACAAGCGAGTTTGCACAGGATAACGGCGTGCTAAATCCACCCACGGGTCATCGCCTAATTGTTTCAAGCCCAAAGACACACGAGATTTTTCTTGATCGAATTTCAACACTTTGGCTTCAACTTCTTGACCGACTTCTAACACTTCGGACGGGTGTTTAACACGCCGCCAAGCCAAGTCAGTAATGTGCAACAAGCCGTCAATACCGCCCAAATCAACGAACGCACCGTAATCGGTGATATTTTTGATTAAGCCCTTAACAGTAGAACCTTCTTGCAAGCGTTCCATTAAGGCTTCGCGTTCTTCGCCTAATGTTTCTTCTAACACCGCACGGCGAGAAACCACCACATTGTTGCGTTTTTTGTCTAATTTAATGACTTTAAATTCGATTTCTTTGCCTTCGTAGGCAGAAGTATCTTTAATCGGACGAACATCAATCAGTGAGCCTGGTAAGAAGGCACGAATGCTGTTAATCAGCACTGTTAAGCCGCCTTTGACTTTACCGCTGATTAAGCCTGACAAGATTTCGCCACTTTCCATTGCTTCTTCCAAAGCCACCCAGTCTTGGGCGCGTTTGGCTTTTTCGCGAGAAAGTTTGGTTTCGCCAAAGCCGTTTTCAACCGATTCAATGGTTACGGTAACGAAGTCGCCGACTTTAACTTCTAACTCTCCGCTGTTATTTTTGAACTCATTGACATCAATCAATGCTTCGGATTTCAAACCTGCATTGACGGTTACAAAGTTGTTGTCAATGGCTAAAACTTCGGCGGTAATCACTTCACCGACATTCATTTCTTGGGTTGAGGAATATTCTTCCAAGAGTTGTGCAAAATTTTCCATAAAAAATAAGAGTCTTATTAAGCGTGAAACAGGCAACGCTTAGGGTTAAGGTTATCGAAAAATCCACCCACCTGTTTTGGGCAGATTATGGTTTAGTATAGTCGTTTTAGAGCAAAAGCAGACAAGGCGGCGAGCCGCAGGCAGTATAAAACATACGGCAAGGCGAGCCAACGCAGTATGGTTTTGCTATGAAACGACTATAAGTTTTCAGGCTGCCTGAAAAAAGGCAACCTGAAAAGCAAAAATGAACAGTGTATTATATCTTATTTTTTGATTTATGGGAATTTTTTAAAAACAAAAGTTTCAGGCAGCCTAAAAACGGTAATTATCAAGTGAGCAATATTGTTTTCATTTGAACTAACCATATAATTCAGAATGTGAACCTATTCTGTATAATAGAATATCATTATTGCCTTGATACTTATAAATCAACAATAAATCATTACCATACCGTTGCTTAAACAAGCAATCACTTCTGTCCATTCTTCACTAATAAATAGTTCAAGCGGCTGTTTTTTCATATCTCGCTTGAATTTATTAGCAAAATTTAACTCATTCATTATAAAGTTTCTCCATTAAGGCGATAATTTCTTCCTTTGAATGAACTTTATAACTTTCTAATCGTCCTGCGGCGTAATCTTCTTCCGCCTCTCTGATTGCCCGTTTTGTTTCTTCGTTCGGCTCGTTTGCGTGATAATTAAACGACAAAGGCAAGGAGTAAGTTTCTGCAATTTGTTTCAGAAACAATTTAATCGCTTGTGGCGGCGTTAAGCCGTATTTTTCAATAATGGGAAACGCTTTTTCTTTCAACTCATCATCAATACGAATGCTGTACGACATTTGATTACTCCTAAACTGTTAAAATGTGATACATTTGTCATACATTTTAACATATTTTAATAGGAAGATAGAGTACAGTCAGAATAATGAACGGAACTTATCTCTTATCTGATTTCACCACTTGCCGATATAAATTTAAAACTTTTTCTACCGTTTCATCAATCGTCAAATCGGAAGAATCGACTAAATGAGCGTCTGCCGCTTGTTTCAGCGGAGCAACGGGGCGTGTTTTGTCTTTTTCATCGCGTTTTTCAATATCGGATAAAATTTGTTGAAACGCTGGGCTGTCTAATGTTATGCCTAACTGTTTGGCACGGCGTTCGGCTCGGATTTGTGCGGTTGCAGTTAAGAAGACTTTTAACACCGCTTCGGGAAACACTACGGTTGCCATATCTCGGCCGTCA
>JAFWRB010000234.1 GCA_017508845.1 Neisseriaceae bacterium
AGCAATTAGAAACCACACACGCAGGGGCAATTATTGTTGCACCCAATATCGTGGGGCTGCCTGAAAATGAATCGTATATTGTGGCAGATGACCCTTATTTGTATTTTGCCAAAGTGCTGCATTTACTGTATCCGCCGCAAAAATCCACACGGCAAGTGCATGAAACGGCGGTGATTCATCGCAATGCGATTGTGCCTGATTCTTGTGAAATCGGGGCGTTTGTGGTAATCGGCGAAAATGCTCAATTAGGCGAAAATTGCCGCATTCTTTCAGGCAGCGTCATCGGTGAAAACTGCGTTTTGGGCGATGAATGTGTGCTGTACCCCAGCGTGGTGTTGTATCCCAAAACGCATTTGGGCAATCGTGTGATGATACATGCCAACAGTGTGATTGGTGCGGACGGTTTTGGTAATGCCCGTACAAAGGACAGAACTTGGTACAAAATTCCGCAAATCGGCGGCGTTGTTATTGGGGACGATACCGAAATCGGTGCCAACAGCAATATTGATAGGGGGGCATTGGGTAACACCGAAATCGGTTCAGGTTGCCGCATTGATAACCAAGTGCAAATCGGACACAACTGCGTCATCGGTAATCACACCGCCATTGCTGCTTGCACGGGCATTTCAGGCAGCACCAAAATCGGCAATTACTGCATTATCGGCGGTGCGGCGATGTTTGTCGGACACATTGAAATTGCGGATCACACCATTATCGGCGGCGGCACAGCGGTTACGCGTTCAATCGACAAACCCGACTTCTACGCCACTTGCTACCCCATTCAAACGCAAAAAGAATGGGTAAAAAACGCGGTACATATCCGCCATTTAAACGAATTAAGCAAGAGAGTGAAAGAGTTAGAAAAGCAGTTAGCAGTTAGCAGTTAGCAGTGAGCAGTTGTTTCGTCAAGCCTTACGGCTTGACAGATATTTTTTAGATAACGCTTCGATATTTCTTTCAGGCAGCCTGAAATACTTGAAATTATCTTTTTTCCCCCCATTTACAAAAGTCGTTTATCATTCGATTTTTAAATCAACACACATTTTGAAGAGAGTTTGAACGATGTCTAAACATATTCCTTTGACTGCCAATCCTGTTTTGGGTGTAATGCCACTGCGGGACATGGTTGTGTATCCTGGTATGATTGTGCCGTTGTTTGTTGGGCGTGAGAAGTCGGTTTTGGCTTTGGAAGACGCTTTGGAAGACGGCGAGAAAATCTTTTTGCTTGCTCAAAAAGATGCGAATGTAGAAGAGCCTACCACAGACGATTTATACACCACAGGCACGGTTGCTAATGTGTTGCAGGTATTCAAATTGCCTGACGGTTCGGTAAAAACTTTGGTAGAAGGTTTGTATCGTGCCCGTGTAACGCAGTGGCTTGATGACGCAGATTACTTTATGGCGGATATTGAAGCCATTGCTGAACCTGAACTCTCACCCTTGAATGACGAAGCCTTACGCCGTTCGGTTTTAGAAGAATTTCAACGCTTTGCCAAAAACAACAAACGCATTTCTAATGAAGTGGTCAATGGCATTTTGGAATTAGATAGCCTGACCTTGATTTTGGATACCATTGCAGCCCAGTTGCAAATCAAATTGACCGAACGCCAAGCCTTGTTAGAAACGGCGGATTTACACGCTCGGGCGGCTCTGATTATGGACCATTTGGAAAACGAAACCGAAATTTCGCAAATGGAGAAAAAAATCCGTGGGCAAGTCAAACGGCAAATGGATAAAAATCAGCGGGAATATTATCTCAACGAACAAATCAAAGCCATTCATAAAGAATTGGGCGAGGAAGAAGAGCGAGCCGAAAACGATTTATTAGAAGACAAAATCAAAGAAGCCAAAATGAGTGCGGAGGCGGAAGAAAAAGCCTTGAATGAGTTGAAAAAACTCAAACAAATGCCGCCATCATCCAGTGAAGCGAATATTGTTAAAAATTATATTGAAGCCTTGATTGATTTGCCGTGGAATAAAAAAAGCGAAGTGAATCAAGATATTAATTTGGCACAACATATTTTGGACGAAGACCATTTTGGCTTGGAAAAAGTTAAAGAACGCATTGTGGAATATTTGGCAGTGCAAAAACGCATGCAAAAAGTCAAAAGCCAAATTTTGTGTTTAGTGGGTCCGCCAGGTGTGGGCAAAACTTCGGTAGGGCAATCCATTGCACGAGCCACAGGGCGTAAATATGTGCGAATGGCATTAGGCGGCGTGCATGATGAAAGCGAAATTCGCGATCATCGCCGCACTTATTTGGGGGCAATGGCAGGGCGGATTATTCGTAATTTAACCAAAGCCGAAACGAATAACCCTTTGTTTTTATTAGATGAAGTGGATAAAATCGGACGCGACCACAGGGGCGACCCTGCGGACGCACTGTTGGAAGTGTTAGACCCCGAGCAAAACCATTCGTTTAACGATAATTACATTGATGTGGATTTTGATTTATCCGATGTGATGTTTGTGGCAACCGCCAATTCGCTGAATATCCCTGCACCGTTAATGGACAGAATGGAGATTATTCATCTTTCGGGTTATACGGAAGATGAGAAAATCAATATTGCCACGCAATATTTAATTCCCAAGCAAATCAAAAATAACGGTGTGGCAGAGGGCGAAATCGAAATCAGTGAAGACGCTGTGCAAGGCATTATTCGCTATTACACGCGTGAAGCAGGGGTTCGAGCGTTAGATAGAGAAATTGCCAAAATCTGCCGCAAAGTGGTGAAACAACGCGAAACGGCGGATAATCTTGAATTGCCTGTGAAAATTGATTCAGGCAGCCTGAAAGATTATTTGGGCGTGCGGCGTTTTGACTTTGGCAAGGCGGATAGCCAAAACCGTGTTGGACAAGTTACAGGCTTGGCTTGGACAGAAGTAGGCGGCGAATTGCTGACGATTGAAGCCGTTGCTTTGAAAGGCAAAGGCAATATTATTCGCACAGGCAAATTAGGCGATGTCATGCAAGAGTCGATTACCGCCGCATTAAGCGTGGTGCGTTCGCGTGCTGCAAGTTTAGGCATTGCCCCTGACTTTTACGAAAAACACGACATTCACCTGCATGTGCCCGAAGGAGCCACGCCCAAAGACGGGCCGTCCGCAGGCATTGCCATGTCGTTGGCAATGGTTTCTGCCTTAACCAAAATCCCCGTGCGAGCCGATGTTGCCATGACGGGCGAAATCACCCTGCGTGGCGAAGTTCTGCCCATCGGCGGCTTAAAAGAAAAACTTTTAGCAGCACTGCGTGGTGGCATTAAATTTGTGTCGATTCCACAAGACAATGTCAAAGATTTAGAAGAAATCCCCGACAATGTCAAACAAGGCTTAACCATTCGCCCCGTGAAATGGATTGACGAAGTGTTTAACTTTGCATTAGAACGCCAACCCGAACCGTGGCAAGAGCCGATAGACAGCACAAACGCCATTATCCCGACATTGGCAGGCGATACAGAAAACAGCGTACGGCGAATTACGCATTGATGATATGAAAAAAACCTTTCAGGCAGCCTGTGAAATAAATTGCTCGTTTCTCATTACCTTTCAGGCTGTCTGAAATATAAAAACGCTTGCAAAATCGTTTAATAAGCCTTATCTTTACCATTTGAATTTTCTTGTTATATAAAGGAGGTTATCCCCTATGTTCAAACGCATTGTTTTATTTTTACTCACCAACATTGCCGTTATGGTGATGTTTTCCATTGTTTTAGCGATATTAAGTGCGTTCGGCATTAACACCGACCCCAACACAATGGGCGGATTATTGGTGTTTTCTGCCGTGTTTGGTTTTTTGGGTTCGTTTATTTCGCTTCTATTATCCAAAACAATGGCATTGCGTTCAGTGGGCGGTCGTGTGATTGAAAATCCTGCCAATCAAGATGAAGCATGGTTATTATCCACAGTCGAACGCTTGGCAATGCAATGGAACTTAAAAACGCCACAAGTGGCGATTTACGATTCACCTGACCCGAATGCGTTTGCCACAGGTGCGAGAAAAAATGCGTCTTTAATTGCGGTTTCCACTGGCTTAATGCAGTGTATGACCAAAGACGAAGTCGAAGGCGTTTTGGGACACGAAATGGCACACATTGGCAATGGCGATATGGTTACGATGACCTTAATTCAAGGCGTGGTGAATACTTTTGTGGTGTTCTTCTCTCGCATTATTGCCCAAATTGCCGCAGCACAAGTGAAAGAACAATTAGCAGGTTTGGTATTTTTTGTGTGCAATATTGTGTTGCAGATTGTGTTTGGATTATTAGCCAGCGTTGTGGTGATGTGGTTCTCACGCATGCGTGAATACCGTGCAGACGCAGGCAGTGCAAAATATGTTGGCACAGGCAAAATGGTTGCGGCTTTACGCAAATTGCAACACATGCACGGACAAGTACAAACCGAACCCTTGCCCCAATCGGTGAATGCAATGGGCATTTCTGGCGGAAAAGATTCCTTATTTTCTACACATCCGTCATTAGAAAATCGCATTGCCAAATTGCAACAATCGCCAATGTAAGGCAATGAGTAATGAGCAATGAGTAGTGAAAAAACTGCTCATTGTTTTTTTCAGGCAGCCTGAAAATATGCGACACTTACGTCTTTAATACAGAACACAATTTTTACAATGAACGCTTTAATTTTCCACAAAACCGTTGAAGTAACGCAAAAAATCATTTCTTTTCAACAGCCTGCGGACGCTTGCTTATCGGCTTTTTTTCGGGCGAATAACAAGTTAGGAAGGCTCGATAGAGCGGAAATTGCGGAAACGGTTTTTTCTATTTTGCGACATTTTGAGAAAATTCAAACACTTGGAGGTGAAAATTTAACAGCCAAAAAAACCGTTTTATTGGCTTTGTTGATACAGCAAGGTTATTCTGTTTCTGCATTAGAATCATTTTGTAATGAAGAAGAAAAGCAAGCACTGATTGAAATAAAACAACACAAGCAAAATCTTTCAGGCAGCCTGAATGTGTTATCTGAACTGCCTAACTGGTTAATTGACGCTTTGCGTTTATCTTATTCTGATAATGAAATTGTCAAAATCGGGCAAGTCATGCAAGAGCCTGCTCCTTTGGATATTCGAGTAAATATCTTAAAAAATCAACGAGATAAAGTGTTAAAACAGTTGCAAGATGAGGGTTTGTCTGCGGTTGCCACATCCATATCGCCTTGGGGTATTCGTTTGCAGGATAAAATTGCATTCAATAAACACCCCTTATTTTTGGACGGCACGATTGAGATACAAGACGAGGGCAGTCAGTTGCTATCCCTTTTGTCAGGGGCAAAAAGGGGTTTGACTGTGGTTGATTTTTGTGCAGGTGCAGGCGGTAAGACGCTTGCTATGGGAGCGTTGATGCAGAATAAAGGACGATTATATGCCTTTGATATTTCAGAAAAAAGATTAAATAATCTCAAACCACGCATAAGCCGTTCAGGCTTGGGCAATGTTCTGCCACAACGCATAGACAACGAACACGATAGCAAATTGCAACGCCTGTGGAACAAGGCGGATATTGTTTTGGTTGATGCACCGTGTTCAGGCACAGGCACACTGCGGCGAAACCCCGATATTAAATACCGACAATCACCCGACAAAATCGCTCGCATAGTCGAACAACAAGCGTCTATTTTTCAGGCAGCATCTCAATTAGTGGCTGTGGGCGGTCGCTTAATTTACGCCACTTGCAGCCTATTGCGTGCGGAAAACGAACAACAAGTGGAAACATTTTTGCAACACAATCCACAATTTACATTAGAAAACGCCACTGAATTATTATCGCCCTATATGTCAATGGACAGCGACAACAAAATGCTGCGATTAAACCCAGTTACACACAACACAGACGGCTTTTTTGCAGCGGTTTTGACGAGAAAGGGGTGAAAAAAGCGTTTCAGAAAGTCTGAAACGCTTTATGGCTTACTTCATCGCTCCTGACAGCGTTTCGATATTGTGTTTCATCATATCCACATAGCTGCCGTTTTCAGGCAGAGCGTCTGAATATAATTTACCCGTAACCGAAACGCCTGCTTCGCGAGTTAAGCGATTGAGCAATTTCGGATTACTGATATTTTCCACAAAAACTGCACGAATATTCTCGCGTTTGACGGTGCGGATAATTTCTGCCATTTGTTTGGCAGACGGCTCGCTTTCTTCGGAAACGCCTTGCGGTGCCATAAATTTAACCTGATACCTTGCTCCAAAATAAGCAAACGAATCGTGCGAAGTCAGCACTTTGCGTTTTTCCACAGGAATAGCGGCAAACGATTTTTTCGCCAAAGCGTCTAAATCATCTAATTTTTGCTGATATTTTTTCAGGTTGCCTGAATAATAATCCTTATTTGCAGGGTCAATTTTAATTAACGCGTCCGCAATATTTTGTGTATATTGTTTCATTAAAACAGGGTCTTGCCACACATGGGGGTCATCGCCGCCGTGATGATGAGCATGCTCGTGCTTATCTTCGTGCTTATGTTCGTGTTCGTGGTGATGTTCGTCATCATCATCGTCATCGTGGTGAATGCTTTCAATATGGTCAGTAGCATTCAAAAGCGGCACATTGGCTGCTTTTGCCGCTTTGACAAACTCGTTGCTTTCAAAACCCTTGCCGTTTAGTAAAATCAGTTGCGAATTTTTTAAGCGTTTTGCGTCCTGCGGCGTAATGCGATAAATGTGCATATCCTGATTAGCTTTGACAATTTCAGCCACTTCAACCTTATCGCCGCCAATTTCTCGCGTTACATCGCCCAAAATACTGAAACTGGTCACCACTTTCACAGGTTCAGCAAATGCCGCTGAAACAGACAACAAACTTAAAGAAAACAAAAACTTGCGTAACATAGAAAACTCCGTTCTGTTATTAACATAATCATTTCAGGCAGCCTGAAAATGGCTACCTGTGTTCAGTATAGCAAACTTGTCAATAGGTTTTTTTGTAATATATTGTTTTTATTAAAAATATAGTTTTATGTTTATCTATTAGTGTGTAGAAATATGGGCGAAATTGTTTTGTAATTAAATCTTGTTTCAGGCTGCCTGAAATATTTTTTACACACTATCAATATTTTTTCCTGCCAATGCTCTTTGAATATTGCGGTTCATTCTTCTGTGAGCAAGTGGGTCGGATAGGGTGTTGAGTTGTTGCGTTAAATGGCGGATTTGTGCCACATTGTTCTCTTTCAGGCTACCTGAAAGTTGTGCCATTGCGTCTTGTAATTTGCCCAATTCATCAGCATTCAGTAAATCGCCGTCTGTGTTCATCGCATTTGCCACAGCGTCTAATAGGCTGGTTGCTTCGACTTTTGCTTCGTTTAGACGGCGGCTTTCTACATCTTGTTCGGCGTTTGCCATCGCGTCTTTGAGCATTTGCGTGATTTCTTCATCGTTTAAGCCGTAAGACGGTTTGACTTCTATACTTGCGGCAACGCCTGTGCTTTGTTCTTGGGCGGACACCGATAGCAAACCGTCCGCGTCAATTTGGAAAGAAACGCGAATACGAGCCGCACCTGCTGCCATCGGCGGTATGCCTTTGAGTGTAAATTCTGCCAAAGAACGGCAATCGGCAACCAAGTCCCGTTCGCCTTGCACAATGTGAATTTTCATTGCCGTTTGCCCGTCTTTGAATGTGGTGAAATCTTGGGCAAAAGCCGTAGGAATAGTGCTGTTGCGGGGGATAATTTTTTCAGCCAATCCGCCGTAGGTTTCCACGCCTAAGGACAGTGGCGTTACATCAAGCAATAAATAGTCGCTGTCTGCTTTATTGCCTGCCAAAATATTTGCTTGAATGGCGGCACCAATTACCACTGTTTGGTCTGGGTCGATATTTGTGAGTGGCGTTTGCCCAAAAAAGTTGCCAATAGTCTGACGAATATGTGGCATTCTGGTTGCCCCGCCGACCATAATCACGCCGTCAATGTGCCGTTTGTCGATATTCGCGTCTTTTAAGGCGTTTTTGACAGGTTCAATCGTTTTGGCAACCAAATGTTGTGTTAAGGCAAAAAATTCGGACTGCGTCAATTCAATATGCAAGGCCTTGCCGTTTGACAATGTGCAATCTAAAACGGTGGATTTATTGAGCGTTAAGGTTTCTTTGGCTTGTTTTGCCAAGCCCAATAATAACTGTCGGTCTTGCGGATTTAAGGCAGATAATTGATTTTTCTCTAAAAAATGACAATAAACACAATGGTCAAAATCATCGCCGCCCAAAGCCGTATTACCGCCTGTGGCAAGTACGCGAAACAAACCTTGTTCTAATTTTAAAATGGAAATATCAAAAGTGCCGCCGCCCAAGTCATACACCACAAAAGTGCCTTTGCTGCGATTATCCAAGCCATAAGCAATCGCCGCCGCAGTCGGTTCGTTCAATAGACGCAACACATTTAAGCCTGCTAACTTGGCAGCGTCTTTGGTTGCCGTGCGTTGCGAATCATCAAAATAAGCAGGCACCGTAATGACTACGCCCATTAATTCGCCGCCCAAAGCGTCTTCTGCTCTCGTTTTAAGTGTTTTTAAAATTTCTGCTGATACTTCAATCGGATTTTTATTGCCACTACGCGTATGAATTTCAATAATATTTTCACGATTGATAAAACGATAGGGCAGTGGCGTATTTTTGGGTAAATCAGATAGCGTGCGACCAATCAAGCGTTTGGCAGAAGAAATGGTATTAGCAGGGTCAAGTGTTTGATATTCAAGAGCATTGTCGCCTGTTTGAATGTCGCCGTTTTCCGCATACCGCACTACAGACGGCAAAAGCGTATGACCGTTGTCGTCTTTCAAACAACGCGGCTCGCCACTTACCACAGACGCAATTAAACTATTGGTTGTGCCCAAATCAATGCCTGCCGCCAAACGGTGTTGATGTGGCACGGCAGATAAACCTGGTTCGGAAATTTGCAATAAACTCATAGTGTGTGTTCTTTATATTCAGGCAGCCTGAAAAATAAAACGAAGTGCGTATTATAAACGGATTGAGTGTGGGGTTTCCAAAAATTGAAGTTTTTAATAACAGGGATTTGAAAAACTTTTCAGGCAGCCTGAATTTTCTTATTTTATTCAAAAACAAA
>JAFWRB010000235.1 GCA_017508845.1 Neisseriaceae bacterium
GTGGGACCTGCAAATAAGAAACAACCTGTCGGTTTTTCAGGCAGCCCCAAACCACTGCGTGCGAGTTTCACCGCATTAACCACACTATCTACCGCTTCATCTTGTCCGAAAATGCGTTGTTTCAGGCTGCCTGAAAGACTTTTCAACACTTCCTTATCATCACTATTGACTGTTTTTTCAGGGATTCGTGCAATTTTTGCCAAAACGCTTTCAATTTGCGGCGTATCAATCACCGCCACGCGTTCTTCTTCGGGCAGAATATGTTGCATGGCACCTGTTTCGTCCAAAATATCAATCGCCTTATCAGGCAAAAAGCGTTCGTTAATGTGCTTTTGCGACAATTCTGCTGCCGCAAGCAAGGCTTCATCAGTATATTTCACGCTGTGGTGTTCTTCTAACGCATTTCGCAAACCTTTGAGAATTTCAACTGTTTCGGAAATAGTGGGTTCTGGAATGTCGATTTTTTGAAAACGCCGATTTAGGGCGTGATTTTTATCGAAAATCGTGCGATATTCCTGATAAGTGGTTGCCCCAATACAACGCAATTTGCCTTTGGCGAGAGCAGGTTTCAATAAATTTGCCGCGTCTGTAACACCCTCACTTGACCGCCCCGCACCGATAATGGTGTGAATTTCATCAATAAACAAAATGGCGTTGTCAATTTTATCCAAAGCCTTTAATACCGCCTTAATGCGAGCCTCAAAGTCGCCACGATATTTTGTACCAGCCAATAAAGCCCCCATATCCAAAGAATAAACTTGGGCATTTTTTAAGACATCTGGCACACTATCAGCGACAATTTGACTTGCCAAACCCTCTGCCAAAGCCGTTTTACCCACACCCGCTTCGCCTACTAACAGCGGATTATTCTTCTGCCGCCTGCACAAAATCTGCATCATTCTTTGCATTTCAGGCTGCCTACCAATTAAAGGGTCCAAGCGTCCTGCTTTGGCTTCTTCATTCAGATTTGTGGTAAAGGCTTCTAATGGATTTTTGGTTTCTTTGCTGTCCTTTTTCTTACCGTTTGTCCAAATATTTGCATTTTGATTATCTCTTTTTTCGACAATCACCTGAATCAATTTTTGTTGCGATAAACCCTGTTTTTGCAAAGCAAACGCCGCATGCGAATTTTCACTGCGTAACACCGCCAACAAAGCGTCATCGGTGTCGGTAAGCACCTTATCAGACGATTTGGCTTGAATCATCGCCTGCTGAATGACATTACGAAAACCCAAAGACGGCACAGGTTCTTTCTCACTTTTTTCAGGCAGCGTAGGAATGGTTTTCGATACCGCATCAACCAAATCTTTGATTAACAAAGATAAATTGATTTCACACGCTGTCAAAATGGCTTTGGCTTTGGAATCTAAAATCAAAGCCATTAACAAATGTTCCACAGCCACAAACTCACAACGATTTTTTTGAGCAATGCGGTGTGCTTGACGAACAACCACTTCCAAATGTAAAGACATAGACATAGTTTTGCTTTCTATTCAATTTCAGGCAGCCTGAAAAGGGTTTATTCTACTATAATATGCCGATATTTCGATAAATATGAATACAACACAATGAACCCTGTTTTTGCCATTATCGGTGCAACTGCCACAGGCAAAACTGCTTTGGCTTTGGCTTTGGCGAATGATTTGCCGATTGAAATCATCAGTATGGATTCTGCCTTGATTTATCAGGATATGAATATAGGCACAGCCAAGCCTACGGCTACCGAACTTGCCACTTGTCCGCACCATTTAATCGACATCAAAACACCGCTACAATCTTATTCTGCGGCGGATTTCGTGGCAGATTGTGTGTGTTTGTGCGATGAAATTTCGGCACGCGGCAATATTCCGCTGATTGTGGGCGGCACAATGATGTATTTTCGGGCTTTAACGCAGGGTTTGAATAACTTGCCGTCTGCTGATAACGCTGTGCGAGCGGTTTTGCAAAACGAAAAAGAACAATACGGCTTAAATTATTTATATAGCGAATTACAAAAAATTGACCCGCAAACGGCGGCAAAAATTAAGCCTACCGACAGCCAACGCATAGAGCGAGCGTTAGAAGTGTTTCGTATTACAGGCATACCGATGAGCGTTTTGTTAAACGAACAACAAATGCCTGCGTTAAGCGTTAAAGCGTTTGGCTTAATGCCAAATGACCGAAAATATTTACACGCAGCGATTGAAAAACGATTTAATACAATGATAAATCAAGGTTTTTTAGATGAAGTGAATTATCTAAAAACAAAATATCCTGACTTAACGCTTGATTATCCGTCTATGCGTTGTGTGGGCTATCGCCAAGCGTGGCAATATTTGGCAGGGGATACCGACTTTCAAACTTTTGTTAATCAAGGCATTGCCGCCACACGCCAATTAGCCAAACGCCAAATCACATGGCTACGCAGTTTTAATCTACCCCTATACGATTACAGCCAAAATCCACAAAAAGTGTGCAATGAATTGTATCAAAAAATAAAAGCGTTTCAGGCAGCCTGAACGATATATCAATGTTAGAATACGCCTTTTTCAGGCAGCCTGAAATTTTATTTATTATGTTTTCTCAATTTAACGCCGAGCAATTACAAGCCGTTTATTATTTGGACTCGCCCTTGCTTGTTTTGGCGGGGGCTGGCAGTGGTAAGACGAAAGTTATCACGGGCAAGATTGTGCATTTACTGCACAATGTGGGTTATGCACCACATCAAATTGCCGCCATTACTTTTACCAATAAAGCCGCACAGGAAATGCGAGAACGCATTGCGTCTATGGTGTCGAACAATGTTTCAGGCAACCTGAATATTTCAACTTTTCACGCTTTGGGTTTGAAAATTATTCGTCAAGAAAGCCAACACATAGGTTTGAAAAAAAATTTTTCTATTTTAGATTCA
>JAFWRB010000236.1 GCA_017508845.1 Neisseriaceae bacterium
GTTGAATGATGTAACAACGATATATAAGGAAAATAAATAGGAAAAAATATGAACGAAAAAAACAAAGCAATCGGCGTTTTTGATTCAGGTGTGGGCGGTTTAACTGTGGTGCGAGCCTTAACCGAACGCCTACCGTGTGAAAATATTGTGTATTTTGGCGACACCGCACGCGTGCCGTATGGGGTGAAATCGCGTAATACGATTGAGCAATTTTCCACACAAATTGTGCATTTTTTATTGGAACAAAATGTCAAGTTATTGGTGATTGCGTGCAATACCATTGCGGCTGTGGCAGGAAGCAAAGTGCGTGCATTGGCAGGCACAATGCCTGTGATTGATGTGATTGGTGCAGGGGCAGACGCGGCGGTTTGTGCTACAAAAAACGGGCAGATTGGCGTGATTGCCACAACCACAACCACAAACAGCAATGCGTATGCTCGGGCGATTGCCGAACGCAAAAAATCCTGCCGTGTGGTGTCGCAAGCCTGCCCTTTATTGGTGCCGATAATTGAAGAGGGCTGGTTAGACCACACGGTTACGCGTTTGACACTGCGAGAATATTTACCGCCATTGCTTACTGAAAACATTGATACGCTGATTTTGGGTTGTACGCATTACCCTTTAATTAAACCTTTGCTTGCCGAAGAAACACAAGGTGTGGCTTTGGTTGATTCGTCCATTACCACAGCAGACGCAGTGGCAAATGCTTTGGCAGAACGAGATTTACTGAATGAACAAACCACTGCCCCCGATTACCGCTTTTTTGTTTCCGATATTCCTCTGCGTTTTCAAACAATTGGCGAACGCTTTTTAAATCGACCATTAGAACAGTTAGAAATGATTGCTTTGGGGTAGTCAATGTTTTTAGGCAGCCTGAAAGGTAATTAAGATGATATATTCTGACGAAAATAATGACGAAGATTTGGAAAAAGCAATTGAAGAATTTAAAAAATTATCCACAATGGATAAAATAATGGCTCTTATTGTCATTTTATGTGTTATCGGTATTATTTTTAGTTTAGTATATTTTCTAAAACAAAATTATTTTATACGCTCATTTTCTACCATATTAGTTAGTTCAGTTTTCATTGCTATTATTTTATCTATTCTGACTGTAAAAAAATTAAATGAAATAAAATTAAATAAAGAAGGAGATTTTTTGTTGTTCTTTTTTGGCTATACTATGTTTATGATAGGCTTAATTCATGCATTGGGTTGTATTTCGTTAATGTATAGCAATATTCCTTATAAAATAACTACTGCATTTGTGCATGAATATACTATGAGAAATGTACGATGGTATCGTTATGGAAATAGTCCCACTTATCATATTTCACATGACTTATATTTTTCGGATAGAGATAAGCGAATTATAGGAAAATCAATCGTTGATGATTATAATCCAGATAATACAGGAAAATTAAAACAAAGAATACCAGAGAGTTATAGTTGTTATCTTGTGGCATATCGTCAAAATGTATTATTAGTTGAAATCCGTGAAGTTAAAAATCTCGGTGCAATGAGTAAGCAAAAATGTTGGACGCAATAATTTTCAGGCTGCCTGAAAAATTGTTTTGGCTACGCCGAAACTTCGGTTTGATTGCTTCGCAATCCATTGATTTACTTCGTAAATAAAAAATTTATGCTTTGCATAAATAAACCTTGTTTAATAAGGTTTTTAAATCTCTCACAAAGAACACAGAGAACACGGAGAATTATTTATCAATATTAAACTTGCTTGGTGTCTTTGTGTTCTCCGTGAAAAATATCTTTCAGGTAGCCTGAAAGTTTAATTTATAAGGAAAATCAATATGTTATTAGGTGTGAATATCGACCATATTGCCACGGTGCGTAATGCTCGTGGCACGGTGTATCCATCTCCTGTTGAAGCCGCTTTGATTGCCGAAACCGCAGGGGCGGATTTAATTACGATGCACTTGCGGGAAGACCGCCGCCACATTAAAGACGCAGATGTGTTTGCGGTGCGGCAGGCAATTTCTACACGGCTCAATTTGGAAATGGCTTTGACGGAAGAAATGTTGGACAACGCCTTAAAGGTCAAACCGCAAGATGTGTGCATTGTGCCTGAAAAACGGCAGGAAATCACCACAGAAGGCGGCTTGGCAGTGTTGGGTCAGGAAAAAACAATTGCAACATTTATCGAAGTGTTAGAAAAAGAAAATATCCGTGTGTCGCTGTTTATCGACCCCGATATAGCCCAAATTCAGGCAGCCAAAGATATTGGGGCAAGTGTGATTGAATTGCATACAGGGCGATATGCGGACGCTACCGATAAAATCGAACGAGAGAAAGAGTTACAACGCATCAAAGAAGCCTGCGAATTTGCCCATAAAAACGGCTTTTGCGTGAATGCGGGACACGGTTTGAATATTCATAATGTGGCAGATATTGCACGGCTGCCTGAAATTCGTGAGTTAAACATTGGACACGCCATTATCGCCCAAGCCCTGTTTTTAGGACTGGCGACAAGTGTGAAACAAATGAAAACCGCGATTTTTCAGGCGAGAGCGTTGGTAATGAGCAATTAGCAATGATTATGTTTAGATAACCTTCGATTATTCTTTCAGGCTGCCTGAAAGGCTTATCGAAGCGTTATCTTAAAAATATCTGTCAAACCGTAAGGTTTGACATAATCTCTACTCACTGCCTTTAAAACCACATTTTTATATTTCAGGCAGCCTGAAATAGGGTTTTATTTTTCAAATACTTTGACTTATTGATAAAATAAACCTTTTTCAAGCAGTAGGGAAAAGAAAATGGCAAAATTGCAACCGCACACCGAAAAAGTTTTGGGCGAACATTTGGCATTGACCTTTGTGGATAAATCCGATTACGCTGTGTTTTCTTGTTTGGACGACGCAGGAGAAGTACATTCTGTGCCTTTGTCTTTGGTTCGGCTTAATCAATTTATCTATGTTCAAGGCGGGCAGAATGATACCAAAGCCGCTCTATATAAAGACGGCAGAACAGTGAAAATTGTGTGCGTGGCAGAAAATCAAACACCTAAATTAAAATACGCCGAGTTTTCTGCGATTAAAAATGACGCGAAAGCACTGGCAAATCAAGTATTTACTATGCAATATAAAAGCACTGTTTGCACCACAAAAGTGCTGTTAATTGATAATGTACAAGAAAAAAAATTGGCACTACAATTATTAAGCCAAAAATATTGTGCTAAATATATGTCGTCATTCGATATTTTGGCTGATGAATATTTAGACAAAATCAATGTCTATCGCTTTGAAATTATAGATATAACCGCAAAAACAAATAAAGTGGTTAAGGCAGGCTGAAAGTTGTAAAGTAGGGGGTGCTCAAAACGCCGCAAGGCGTTTTTTGTATTATTCAGGCTGCCTGAAACAAAACAATCAAGGATTTTTTTATGGAAAATTACATTGCACAATGCGTGGCAAGACGCGAAAAGGTTTTTGACGAAATCGGCAAAGACGGCGTAGCGGTGATTTTTGCCGCTCCCGAACGCCGTCGCTCGAACGACACTTTTTATCCTTACCGCCAAGACAGCAATTTCTTTTATTTGACAGGTTTTAACGAGCCTGACGCTGCCTTAATTTTAGACGGCTCAAAACGCGAAAGTATTTTATTTTGTCGTGATAAAAATCCCGAACGCGAAATTTGGGACGGTTTGCGTTGCGGCGTGTCGAACGCTTGCCAAAAATACCGTATGGATAAAGCGTATGATATTGAGCAATTTCGCAAAAAATTAACAGGCTGCCTGAAAGGTCATAAACGCTTGTTTTTTATATCAAAACAAAATCGTAAATTAGATAAAGAAGTGTTGCGACTGTGGTTTTCGCTGCAAACCAAACGCCATAAAACGCAAGATATTTGTAAAGATTTCAATAATATACTCACGCCTATGCGACAAATTAAAGATGCAGTGGAACTCGATTTTCTGCGTCAAGCCGCCAAAATCAGTGCGGCAGGGCATATTTGTGCGATGAAAAATGTAAAGCCTGATATGTGGGAATATCAAATTGAAGGCATTGTTTTATCAGAGTTTTTTCAATTTGGTGCCAGAAATCCTGCGTATAACACGATTGTGGCAGGCGGCAAAAATGCGTGTATTTTGCATTATATTGATAATAAAGATAAATTAAAAAACGGCGATATGCTGATGATGGACGCAGGGGCAGAGTGGCAAAATTACGCAGGCGATATTTCTCGTGCGTTTCCTGTGAATGGCAAATTTTCGGCAGCACAAAAAGCGGTGTATGAAGTGGTATTAGCCACAAATAAGGCGGTGATTAACGCCGTGAAAGCGGGTGTGGCGTATGAAACCTTGCACAAATTATCGGAGAAAATGCTCACACAAGGCTTGATTGATTTGAAATTGCTTTCAGGCAGCCTTGATATATTATTGAAAAAAAAGGCTTTTCGCCGTTTTTATATGCACGGCGTAGGGCATTTTTTAGGTTTAGATGTGCATGATGTGGGGGCTCGTAAAACGCTGCGTGAAAATATGTGTTTGACGGTTGAACCAGGTTTGTATATTCCTGATGAACCTGATATTCCTGCCGAATTTCGCGGTATGGGCATTCGCATTGAAGACAATGTGATTGTCGGTATTGACGCTTGCGAAGTCTATACGCAAGACGCTCCCAAAGAAATTGATGAAATTGAAAATCTAATGGCAGGATGATTTTTCAGGCAGCCTGAAATTGTGCTTGGCACATTTCATACGCGGTTTTGTATGGCGGCTTTCAGGCTGCCTGAATGGGCTTTTCCCGTCCCTGCCAAGTCTAATGCCGTGCCGTGATCAACCGAAGTGCGGATAAAAGGTAGTCCAAGCGTAATATTGACACCGCCGCCAAATGACGCATATTTTAAGACAGGCAAGCCTTGGTCGTGATACATGGTTAAAACCGCATCGCCTTTTTCTAATATAAACGGCTGAAAAACCGTATCCGCAGGGTATGTTCCTGATATATTTAACCCTTTGTTTTGTAAGTCTTTTATTAACGGATTTATCCACTCAATTTCTTCTTGTCCTAAATGCCCATTTTCGCCTGCGTGCGGATTTAAGCCGCAAATTAACAAATGCGGATTTTGAATGCCAAATTTATGATGTAAGTCATTGAGTGTAATACGAATAACGCTTTCTAATAAAGACGGATTAAGTTTGCTTGATACTTCTTGCAAAGGCAAGTGCGTGGTTGCCAATGCAATCCGCAAGCCGCTGCCTGCTAACATCATCACCACTTGGCGTGTGTTGCTGATTTTTGCTAAATATTCGGTGTGTCCTGAAAACGGTTCAGGCTGCCTGAAACCTTCATTGATAATGCCTTTGTGCAAAGGTGCGGTTACCATAGCGTGAAAACGCTTGTCCTGTATGCCTTGATAGGCAATATCAAGCAAACGAATCACATATTCTGCATTTGCGGGATTTAACACGCCCGCCGTGCAAGGGGCGTTTAACGGGCAATGCAAAACGCTTAATTTTTGTGGATTTTGTGCATTGTATTCAGGCAGCCTGAACGGCTTATTGAGCATTTCTGCTCGTTCTTTTAACAGATTTTTATCTGCCAAAATCACGATATTGCACGGCAATTTATCGGTTTCTAAATCCAAACAAATATCCGCCCCGATTCCAGCAGGTTCGCCACAGGTGAGTGCAAGTGTAATATTTTTATGCATTTTTTAAGCCCATTCTAACGCCGATTTTTGTCGAGCAATTTCCAAGCGTTCGATTGTGCCGACATCTAACCAGTATTCTTTGCAAAGAGTTGCAGTAATTTGATTTTGTTGCGATTTTTCAAATAAAAGCGGAGCCAATGCTCGTTTGACATTCGGCAAAACGCCGTCAAAAAATTCGGGACGATACACCGCCACACCGCTAAAAGTATATTTCGGCGTGCCGTCTTTTTGTAACAAGCCATTGTTATTTATTGAAAAATCGCCATTAGGGTGATGCGGCGGATTTTCGACTAACCATAAATGAGCCGAAATACTTCGATTGTGTGCTAATGCGACTGCCTGATTTTTCACCGCAGAAAAATCAATATCGCTGAAAATATCGCCATTGACAACCATAAACGGCGAATCGCCTAACAGGGGTAGAGCAGTCGCAATGCCGCCTGCGGTTTCCAAACAACCGTTTGTTTCACGAGAATATTGAATTTGCACGCCATATTGTGAGCCATTGCCCAAATGCTGTTCAATTTTTTCGCCTAACCAAGCGGTATTGATGACGATTTTGTCAATTCCAGCCAAATGCAAACGGCGAATATGCCGCTCAATCAGCGTCTCACGCCCTAATGAAATCAAAGGTTTGGGCGTGGTGTCAGTTAAAGGTCGCAGTCGCTCACCACGCCCTGCGGCTAAAATCATGGCTTTGGTCATTTTAATTTTTCCATAAAATCAAAGAGTTTCAGGCTGCCTGAAACCGTTATCGGCTTATTTATCGTCATAATGCCCACGACATTGATAAACCGTGATAATTTCATCAGTAAAAGAATACACCAAACGGTCTTGCTGGTTTATGCGTCTTGACCATTTGCCTGAAAGTTCATTTTTTAATGGTTCAGGCTGCCCTTCTCCTGTTTCAGGTGTGCGGGTAATTTCTTTAAGCAATTTATTGATTTTTTTAAGTGTTTTTCTATCTTCGCCTTGCCAAGAAACATATTCTTCCCAAGCGTCTGAAACAAAATCAATGTTACGCATTTTCCATTGCTTCCAATTCAGCCATTGTTTTTCGTATCACTTGACCGTTTTTTGCTTGTTGTGTGGCTTTATCAAGTTGTTTGATATTGCACGGCGAATAAAAAGGGTCATCTAATGCAGTGATTTCAAAAGGAATTTTGCGGTCGTGCAGAACGCGTTTGGCATAAATTTGAAAAAAAGTAGATAAATTCAAGCCCATATTGCTAACCAATGTTTCTAACTGGCTTTTTTCTTGGTCGTCTAAACGAATACTTACCGTTGCCATTTTGTATTACTCCGTATGTTAATAAACAATAAATATATTACACCGTAATACAAAATAATGCAAAAGTACTTTTCAAGTAGCCTGAAATCTTTGCAGAACCTTATTTCTGTCATTAAGAGCTGACACTTTCAGGTAGCGTTATGAGATTATGACAATAACTTGAATCAAAACTTCTCAAATTCTGTAGTTGTCCAATGCTTTCAAGTAGTGTGGAGAAGTAGTTTTCTGATAACTTTAATTCTTTTAAATTAAATAAATCTTCTAATTAATGGATAGTTGGAATAATTGTTTTCCATATTTTTATTATTTCATTTGTTGTATCTGAAATATCAAAAACATTTATTTCTTTGTGTTTGTTTTTATCTAAATTTTTTATGTTGACTTTACCTATTTTTTCAGAAAACGCTAATACTTCAAAATGTTCTCTATATTGTTAATAAACTTTACTTATATATAATTCTTGGCAAGCATTAATGATTCTTTGTTGGATTCATCTATTTGATTATTTTTATTTCTTTCTTTATTCATTTCATATTACACGGCTTCTAATACGTATTGAACATTTATAATTTATTTCCCATAGAGATTTTCGAAGAATGAACAATAAAACTAATAACCATAAATATAAAAAACACAACCATAGCACTGATATTAGCAAAAAAAGCAATTAGTAAAGAAACTCCACAAATAACAAATAGTATATTTTATATGGTGTTTCATCGATTAAATGAACGATATAATTTACTTAATTTGGGATTGTTTGAATATGGTTTTTCATTTTTCACTTTCAGATTAACGAGATTAAAAGGAGTAGCAAAAAATTTTCGTGTGGACAGGCTTTATCAAGCAA
>JAFWRB010000237.1 GCA_017508845.1 Neisseriaceae bacterium
AGCAAAATCATCAGCGGCACAACCGCAATATCCTGCATTAACAAAACGCCCATTGCCATTTGCCCGTGATGTGTACCGAGTTCGCCGCGTCCTGCCATCATCTTGCTGACAATCGCCGTAGAAGATACCGTCATCGCCCCAGCCAAAGCCAAAGACGGTAAAAAAGGAATATGCAAAATCAAGCCTATGCCCGTAATCAAGAGAATGGTAAAAACCACTTGCATCGTACCTAAACCAAACACCAAAGACTTCATCGCACGCAATTTAGGCAGAGAAAATTCTAAACCGATACTGAACATTAAAAACACAATACCGATTTCACCTACAAAATCAGTGGCTTCCGTTTGCGAGATAATATGCAAAACACCCGGACCCGCAATAAAACCCACAATCAGATAACCTAGCATAGTCGGAATATGCAGGCGGCGACAAACAATCACCGTTAAAACAGCGACTGCTAATAACATAACCACAGAATCTAATGCGTGCATAGGGTGTTTTAAAAAGATGAAGTGAATAGTGTGAATATACCGAAAAATAGACGAAAAGCAATGTTTTATTCAAAAAATTTTTTTCAGGCAGCCTGAAATTTTAATTTTTGCAACATAAAACCGCCCAAGTAGGGCGGTTGAAAAGAAACGCAAATTATAAATTCACACTCAAAGAAAAGTTAGCCGTAGGACGCAACGGCACTGGGCGTGGCGGTGCGTAATACACTTGTGGAGCAGGGGCTGTAACCACAACAGGGCGGTGTTCCACATAGCGTGGTGCTACCCGATGATGACGCACATGATGTACCGGTGGTGCAACACGGCGTGGTTGAACCACAACGGGACGCGGTGCTGGGTGATAATGATGAACCACCGTAACTTTGTTACCCCGATAAGGTTTGTGATGTTTGTGGTGAGAATCAGCCATTGCTGACACAGTCGCCAAAGATAAAACAGCGGCAAGAATGAATTGTGCTTTCATCTTGTGTTTCCTTCATTTGTTGAATGATAGGGCGTATTAAAGCGTATGCGTCTTAACAAGGTCTTAACCTTGTCTTATGCCAAGATTAAGGAGAAAGGGCGTTTTGTGCTGCCTGAAACTATTTTTCTCCCCAAGGTGCAGCTTTGAATAGCAGTAGCATACCAGGTATTGCCAAGAAAAAGCACAGCCAAAAGAAGTGGTAATAGCCCATATTATCAATTAAAAAGCCCGTTGTGGCATTGATGAAAGTTCGTGGAAAAGCCGATAGGGCGGTGAGTAGGGCGATTTGTGTGGCGGTATAGGCAGGGTTTGTTTCGCGTGCGATAAAGGAAACAAATGCTGCTGTGCCTAATCCCGCACCGATTGCTTCGGCGGCAATCACGGCGGCTAATAGCACCAATTCCTTTGTGCCGATTGTGTCAAAATGCCCGTAGGACGCAAGATAAACAAAGCCCAATATGGTGATGATTTGTACAAAGCCAAAAATCCACAAGGCTCGGTTAATGCCCAATTTCACCATCCAAATGCCGCCGATAATGCCTGCCACAATCATCGGCCACAGCCCTGCGTTTTTGGCGATTAAGCCGATTTGCGTTTTGGAAAAACCCATATCCATATAAAAGGGTGTGGCAAGCGTGGTGGCCATACTGTCGCCTAATTTATAGAAAAATATAAATAATAGAATAAAAACAGCGTGTTGCACGCCTTTGCGGTTGAAAAATTCTTTGAACGGCAGAATAAAAGTGTCTTCCAAAGTTTTGGGAGCGGCAGCAGATAAGGGCGGTTCTTTGACAACAAGCGTCATCGCAATTGCAGGCAGCATAAATAAGGCGGTAATTAAAAATACGTTTTGCCACGACATAAAATCCGCCAAAATCAAGGATAACGCTCCTGGTACAAAGCCTGCAATGCGATACGCTGCCACATGAATGGAATTACCCAAACCGAGTTCTGCGTCCGACAAAATTTCGCGGCGGAAAGTGTCAATCACAATATCTTGGGTTGCCGAAAAGAGCGTTAAACACAGACACAGAGCGATAATCAGCCCCAAATCGTGTTGCGGATTGGTGAAGCCAAACGCTGCCATAGCCAAAATCAGCACCACTTGTGTGGTTAAAAGCCAGCCACGTCGTCTGCCCAAAAAGGGCAAGGTGTAAGCGTCTAATAAGGGAGCCCACAAAAATTTCCACGCAAAAGGAAATTGAATGAGTGCAAACGCCCCAATGGTTTTCAGATTTAAGTCAAACGATTTTAACCACGCAGGAATCAGTGTCCAAACAAAATACAAAGGCAAACCAGACGCAAAACCTGTAAAAACGCAAATCAGCATTTTTCGCCAATTTACGGTAGGTTTAGGTGCATTTTCGCTTGTTTGCGGTGTTTGCTCTTTATTCATTGTCGATTTTTCAGGCTGCCTGAAAGGTTGAGATTAAAAATTGAGCGTATTGTAACATTGTGGCAGCTTGAAACTCACTATAATTTTCGTTTTTGATTATCGCTTTTTATGGCAGAAAAATTAGGCGTGAAGTCTAACCCTGTTGTTTTGCTTAATTTTTCGGCTTGTTTTTTTAATTTTTCGTCTGATAAATTTTCAGGCAGCCTGTTAAATGCTAAAACAGCCACATTGCCGTGCGTTTCGGCAGGAATTTCCAAAATTTTGCCGTCAAAGGCGTTTTTAATGTGTTCGACAAAGCGGTGATAACGGCGATCGGCTGACCATAAGTTAATCACAAAAATACCGTATTGTTTCAAAGCCTTACGGCAATTTTGTAAAAATGGTGGCTCAATCATCGCGTCAATAATTTGCACGCCGTCAAACGCATCAACCAAAATCACATCGGTGCTGTTGTTCATGGCTTGGATAATTTCCACGCCGTCCGCTTCCACAATTTGAAAAAATTCGTCTTCTAACGGCAATTCAAACATCATTCGGGCAATGTGAATCACGGCTGGATTGATTTCCACAGCCATTTGGTGCGTTTGGGGAAAATAGGCATTTATCCAACGAGCGATTGAGCCGCCGCCCAAGCCGATATGCGTAATGTGTTTTGGGGCGTCATGAAACAAGCAAAACGCAACCATGGCACGACTATACGCCAAAACTAACTCGGTAGGATTGTCGATATTCATTGCACTTTGAATGGTGTCGGTTGCCAAATGCAATGCCAAAACGCCGTTTTCTTCGGAAACGCTTGCATCAGGAAAAATGGTTTTGTTTTTTTTGAATAATTTGCGTTTCATTATTTCAGGCTGCCTGAAAAATATTTGTTCATCTATTTATCTCCCCGCACCAATGAGTGCACGCAAAAGAGTGCCTAAAAAATAAATAATCATCGCAAGCACATAAATTAAAAAACAAATAACGGCATATGTCAATAATATTGTCATGCGAGAAGAACTCAATTCTTTTCTTTCTAACATGGGGGGAACAATAATACACAAAACAACAACAGTAAATGCAAATAGAGCGTCTCCTATTTTTCTTTGATATAAAGATACAAATGTTAAAGGTACAAACAAAAGCGACAACAGCGTACTGACTATGGGAAATTTTTTGCTATTTTCTTGTTCTGTATTATCAACAATATTGTCAGGCAATTTATTCTGTGTGTTTTGATTAGAAAAATTATGCTCGTCCATTGCATTTGTTCCTTTTAGTCTAAATGAATTTTCAGGCAGCCTGAACCATTTATTCAGGCTGCCTGAAACTTATTGATATTCTTGAATAAA
>JAFWRB010000238.1 GCA_017508845.1 Neisseriaceae bacterium
GGTCTTTTCCATTTATGGGCGTGAGCAGGTGCTTTGGGCGGTGTTTTTTTCTTATGGACTAAATTTTGGGACGGTTTTTTTTCTGCCACATTCGGCAACGATTTTTCCGCAGGTTTTGCCGCAGCAGGAGCAGACTTGGGCGGCTCATTTTCCGCAGGTTTTTTCGCTACCGTGTTAGGTGTTTTTTTCTTGGCTGGCTTTTTTTTCTTTGCCACAGGTCTATCGGGCGTACTTGCCGTTTGTTTGGGCGGGATAACATAATCGGGCTTATCGTCAATCCGCCATTGAACTTGACCTGTGGGCGACAGTGTGGTTGTGGTGTAGCGTTGCGGTGTGTTATCTTGAGCAAACGCAGAACTTAATGCCACAGACATTAAGGTTACCGAGAGAATAAATTGTGTTCGTTTCATTTTAGCAATCTCCTTTTCAGTATTGAATCAATCAACAAGATGATTTCCCTGTTTGCTGTGTTTTTATTGTGATTAGTCGATTGCAACGGCAATTCTACCGCATTTTGCCCATAAAAGAAATGCCTTATATCAAGGGCGATTGAGTTAGAGTAGTGGTTATGTCAAACTTTCAGTTTGACGAATATATTTTAGATAACACTTCGATTTTCTTTCAGGCTGCCTGAAAATAATACTCGGAGCGTTATCCCAAAAAGACAACATTTGTTCGCGGCTTGTCGCCTACAAATATGTCGCCCAAAGCCAAGCGAAAGGTCTGTCGTTTTGCCGACAGACAAAACATAACAACAGCACACTATTGACAATATTGCTTAAACGCCCGAATGGTTTTGGCAATGGCTTTTGCCATTTCATCGCGGTAAGCACCGTCATTGAGCCATGACTCATCTTTGGTATCGGTAATCACGCCTAATTTCAGTTGCACCGCAGGAATTTCAGATTGATACAACAAAGGAATATCGCTTTCGTAAATGGCGTATTCTTTCACCACCATTTCCATACCTTCGTGTTCTTTATGAAAATACGCAGGATTGTGTTGCATAGGTTTCAAGCGAAACCCCAAGCGTTGTGCAAAACACAGCGATTGCCGATATTTTTTATTCTGCTTGGAAACATACATCGAAAAACCTTCAAACGACTTGCCCGAAGTATTCACCAGCGTAGTTACACCATCAACGGTTTCTTCTTTCAAAAATTTAGCAGGTGCCACATCGTGATGAATGGATAACAACAAATCCGCTTCCCAAATATTGGCTTGTGCGGCACGGTGTTTGTCGCTGATGTATTCGTGTTCGCCACGCACTAATTTCACTTCCCAGCCTGCGGCTTCGATTTTGGGGACAAGTTCCGACACAAAACGGTCGTTGTATTCCACTTCGCGTTTGCCACGCACGCTCGCCATACCAGGGTCTTTAATGGAATAGCCCGAATCCAACGCCAACACGGGTTTTTTGAATTTATATTCGCGAACTTCGGGCTCGGCGTTTTTTTGTGTCAGTGGCTTATCCCAGTCCTCACCGTATTGTTGTCTTAACATTTTTTCTTGTTCTTCTCGTGCGGCACGAAAGGACATATCATTGACAACAGGTGCCTGTCTTTGTTTTTTGCCCAAGATATTGTCCATAGAAATGGAAATGCCCAAAAAGTGCATTCCGCCCACAATCACCCCTGCGGCAACCACTAAAATTGCCACAAAAATGAGTACGCTTTTCATCAGCGTTTTCATTTTTTCCATCGTATCCAGACGCATTATGTTTTCCCTTAACTAAATCAATGGACTGCCGTTATCATCCATTCAAGATGAGCAGCAGATTGTTGCCACGGTTAAAAGAAACTTTTAATCGCTTGCCAAGACAAAATTTCAATGCCTGTAAATTGTTCTAACAGCCACGCCCCTGCTAAAACAAAGGCGATAATGGCGACAATAATCATCAAACTTTTCATGCTCATTGTGATTTACTCCATATTGCGGAAAGTTAATATTAACGCCTTAAAATCATTCGGATTTTTGGTAAAAGTAATTTCGCCTTTGGGCGGAAAATGAAAATCCACTAATCTTGATAACCAAAACCGCAAGGCTGCGGCTCGATGTAGATTATTCATTTGCTTCTTTTCATCAACCGTTAAAGGTCGCACGCTTTCATAACCCGATAACATTGCTTGATATTTTTCAGGCAACAATTTATTACTTCTATCATCGCGTGTCCAGTCGTTTAAGGCAACGCATAAATCATAAGCAAACTGCCCATTGCAGGCATAATCAAAATCCAAAAACCCACTCACTTCATCGTTCGATAATAATACATTATCTCGAAACAAATCGGCGTGGATAATGCCAGACGGTAAATTGTTCGGAATATTTTTCAAATTCGCCATTTCCTGTTGTAACAATGTGTTATCGTCATCATTCAGGCAGCCTGAAAGTTTTGCCACACATTCATTTCGCCAATTTTCCCCACGCCGAGAAGTGTATTTTAACGGAAAATCAAGCGTTGCTTGGTGCATTTTGGCTAATGTTTGACCAACTTCAAAACATTGTTTTTCATTGGGATTTAATTCAATTTTTCCAGCTAAAAACGAAATCAAAGCCGCAGGTTTGCCACATAAAATGCCAAACGCCTGCCCATTTTGTTGCAATAACGGTGCAGGACAGGCAACACCGTGTTGTTGTAAATGACTACACAAATTAAGAAAAAACGGCAAATCGGTAGGTTTGACTTCTTCGTAAATCGTCAGCACAAAGCGTTGTGGGGGGGCGGTGTGAATATCGACAAAATAAATCGAATTGGTAATACCGCCAGCCACGCCTTCAAACGAAAACGAACAGTCAAACCCATATTGGCGTAAAAATTGTGCCATTTCTTCGTTACTTACTGTCGTATAAACCGACATAATGTGTCCTGTCAAATGCAAAAGTAAAAACCGTTATATTGTAACAATTTTTTGATTTTTGTATGGAATAAAGTCATTTTCAGTGAGCAATGAGCAATGAGAAATGATTGTATTTAGATAATGCTTCGATATGCCTTTCAGGCTGCCTGAAACAAAATATTTTCTTTCTTTGCCAAAATATGGCAAACTTCAACCTTATGAAAACAGTAACTTTAATTGGCATTGACTTAATTGGCGGTTCATTGGCGGCTGATTTAAAGCAGCATACAGCCCTAAAAATTTATGGCATAGACGCAAACCCTGAACACTTGCATACCGCAAAAAACAAGGGCTTGATTGATTATGCCTTGCCCAAACTCAATGATGACGCCGCCAATGCGGACATAGTGGTGATTGCTACACCTGTGATGACTATGCAACAAGTGATGCAGGATTTAGCTCAAAAAACAGACAATACAGGCAAAACCGTGATTACCGATGTGGGCAGTACCAAACAATCGGTTATTCGTGCTTTTGAACAATATTTACCACAACATTTGCCTTTCTGCGTTGCCGCACACCCGATTGCAGGTTCGGATAAAAGTGGCGTCGCTGCCGCACATACAGGACTATTTACAGGCAAAAAAGTGGTGATTTGTCCGCACGATAAACAACATTCAGGCAGCCTGAAAAAAGTTGAAAACTTATGGCAAGAAATTGGGGGAGAAACAGTTTTGATGTCTGCAATCGACCACGACCGCATTTTTGCATCAGTCAGTCATTTGCCGCATTTATTGTCGTTTGCATTTATGCAGCAAATTATTCAAGACAAACAACACACTCAATTATTAGACTTTGCCGCCACAGGTTTTCGCGATTTCACACGGCTTGCAGGCAGCAATCCAGATGTCTGGACAGAAATTTCTTTGGCAAATCAAAACGAACTTTTGTCTTCTTTATTGGCATATAAAAACGCTTTGCAACAATTAGAAAACTTATTAAAAAACAAAGATAAAGACGCACTCAACGCATTTTTTAGCCAAGCCCAAAAAATACGCCAAGCGTGGGAAAAATAAATTTTCAGGCTGCCTGAAAAATAAAAACGGAAGTTCTTTACTTCCGTTTTTAATGATTATCAATGCGTTCAGGTAGCCTAAAACTATTTTTCCACATTTGCAGGTGGGGGCGGTGGGGCGGTTTCTGTGTTTTCGCCCTTGTTTTCAGCCGCAGCATTTTCGCCATTTTCAGCCGCAGGTTCTTCTTTGCGAATGTTGTGGCTGTAATCTTTTGGGGGTGATGGTTGCAAGCCTTGCATAATTTCTTTCACTTGGTCTGCGTCAATCGTTTCCCAATTAACCAAAGCCTGCGTCATGGTTTCTACTTTGGCGGCGTTATCGGTCAAAATTTGTTTGGCTAATGCGTATTGTTCGTCCAAAATGCGGCGGATTTCAGCGTCTATGTCTTGCATGGTTTTTTCCGACATATTTTGCGTGCGTGTAACCGAACGCCCTAAAAACACTTCGCCTTCATTTTCGCCATACACCATTGGCCCCATTTTGTCCGACATACCGTATTTAATAACCATATCTCGTGCTAATTGCGTGGCTCGTTCAAAATCGTTAGACGCACCTGTGGATATGCGTTTGACAAACAATTCTTCGGCAATGCGACCGCCAAACAAAATGGCAATTTGATTTAAGATTTGGTCTTTATACATACTGATTCTGTCGCGTTCTGGCAACTGCCAAGTTAAGCCCAAAGCACGCCCACGCGGCACAATGGTAACTTTATGCACAGGGTCAGTATTCGGCAAGGTTGCAGCCACAACGGCGTGTCCTGATTCGTGATAGGCTGTGGCTTTTTTCTCGTCTTCGTGCATCACCATAGAACGGCGTTCGGGACCCATATAGATTTTGTCTTTGGCTTCTTCAAAATCGCTTTGATCGACTTTAATTTTATTGCGGCGACCTGCCAAGAGTGCGGCTTCATTGACCAAATTTGCCAAATCTGCTCCTGAAAAACCAGGTGTGCCGCGTGCCAAAGACGGCACATCAACACTTTCATCGGCTTGAATTTTTTTCATATGAACGCCCAAAATTTGTTCTCTGCCACGAATATCAGGCAGTGGCACAACCACTTGACGGTCAAAGCGTCCAGGTCTTTGCAAGGCAGGGTCTAATACATCAGGGCGGTTTGTTGCGGCAATCACAATCACTGTGGTATCACTTTCAAAACCGTCCATTTCAACCAAAAGTTGATTGAGCGTTTGTTCGCGTTCGTCATTACCGCCGCCCAAGCCTGCACCACGCTGACGACCGACTGCGTCAATTTCATCAATAAAAATAATGCAGGGAGCGTTTTTCTTGGCTTGTTCAAACATATCTCGTACGCGGCTTGCCCCCACGCCGACAAACATTTCCACAAAGTCCGAACCTGAAATGCTGAAAAACGGCACTTTGGCTTCGCCCGCAATCGCTTTGGCAAGCAAGGTTTTACCTGTACCTGGCGAGCCAAAAAGCAGAACGCCACGCGGAACTCTGCCGCCCAAACTTTGATAGCGAGAAGGTGATTTTAAATAATCGACAATTTCTTGTACTTCTTCTTTGGCTTCATCGCAACCTGCGACATCGGCAAAGGTGATGATATTAGCGTCTTTATCCAAAAGTCTTGCACGGCTTTTTCCGAACGAAAACGCACCGCCACGACCGCCGCCCATTTGTTGTCGCATAAAATACACCCACACCGCAATCAACAACAAAATCGGCAAGGTGCTGTATAACAGACTGGCTAAAATGCTGGGGCGTTTTTCGGGTTTGACATTCACTTTAACATTGCTGTCGATTAAAGTTTCGACCATTTTAGCGTCAATTGGAGCGTTCGTTAGAAACGCACCTTTATCAGCGTCTTTGTATGTCCCTTTAATGACATAACCTTGCATGACGCTTTCGCTTTCTAACTCGACACTTTCAATTTTGCCGCCTTTGGCACTTTTGATAAATTCCGAATATTCAACCTGGGTACGATGTTCGTCCTTTTTCTGCTCCAAAGCATTGAACGACATAATCAGGATTAAGCCTAACCCTAACCAAATTAACAAAGTTTTAAACGAATTGCTCACTTGATGATTACTCCTGCATTTTAGAGAGCGGATAAATTAAACCCGATATGATAACAAAATTCTTTCAGGCTGCCTGAAAAATATTGAATGATTATGCCTTTTCAGGCAGCCTGAAACCTTTGCAAAACTGGCATCTGTGGCACATTTCTTCGTTCTGCTTACGCTCGCAAACAAATCCTAACTACTTGTTATGTCTTCGTTTGCTGTGCTACTACGCCTTGAAATGCACGCACATCTACCAAGTTTTGCAAAGGTTTCAGTCTGAAAAATTTATCAATGTTAAAATACGCCCTTTTTCAGGCAGCCTGAAATTTTAATTATGTTTTCTCAATTTAACCCCCAACAATTACAAGCCGTTTA
>JAFWRB010000239.1 GCA_017508845.1 Neisseriaceae bacterium
CATTTGTTACCGCACGCACCGCTGCCAAAGATGATACGCCGCAATCTAATACATCTTTTGCATTCGATAAATCAATGCCGCCAATCGCAACCGTAGGCGTTTTGCCTGCCATTTTGACATAATGCCGCAAGCGTTCCAAGCCTTGTGGGGCTGTGGGCATTTTTTTGGTTGTGGTTGGAAAAATCGCACCGCAGGCGACATAAGACGGCTGCAATGCCAAAGCCCGTGCGAGTTCTGCGTCCGAATGGGTGCTAATGCCTAACCGCAAACCAGCCTGACGAATGGCGGACAAATCTGCCGTATCCAAATCTTCCTGACCCAAATGCACGCCATACGCCCCTGCGTCAATCGCCGCCTGCCAGTGGTCGTTGATAAAAAGTTGTGTCTGCGTTCCTTGGGCGGCTTCAACGCAACGGCGAATTTCGTCATACAAAGCCTTGCCTGACAAGGTTTTACAACGCAACTGCACGGTATTTGCGTTAGCGTTAATCATACGAATCACCCAGTCGGCATTAGGCACGACAGCGTAAAATTTTAATGGTGCAATGATTTTGGGAAAGGAAAGCGTATTCATATTTAGGCTGCCTGAAAAAAGGCAACCTGAAAAATGTTTCAGGCTGCCTGAAATGCTTAATATTTATTCAGCCACAACCACTAATGCAGGACGCAGTATGCGGTCGTTGAGCGTATAGCCTTTTTGCATTACTGCAATTACGGTGTTCGTCTCGACTGTGTCCGATTTTTCTTTTTTCATCGCTTGGTGCAAATTTGGGTCGAATGGCTGTCCGACTGGGTCGATTTCAACCACTTTCACATTGTTAAATGCCGTGGCAAGTTGTTTGAGCGTCATTTCTACGCCTATTTTTAGGGCTTCAAAATTGCCGCTTTGGTCTTTGAGTGCCATTTCTAAAAAGTCTTTGACAGGCAACATTTCTTTGGCAAATGCCGCTCCTGCGTATTTGTGCGTTTTTTGTACTTCTTCTTGCAAGCGGCGTGCGGCGTTTTGGCGTTCGGCCGCCATGCGTAATTCTTGGTCTTGCAGTTGGGCTTTTAAGTCTTCGATTTCGTTTTGCAAATCTTCAATCGTGGGCTCAACTTCTGCCGCTGTTTCGATTTCTTGTGTATTTTCAATGTCTTGTTCGATTTGTTCGTTGTTTTGTTCTGTCATAATATTTGCTCTATGTTAAGGTTCAGGCTGCCTGAAAAGGTATTATTTACAATTTACACGGCATATAATGCCATTTTTGGTTTTTTCAAGCCTATTATTCTTGCAGGGCGGCAAGACTTTCGGCTATGGCTTCATCAATCGTTTTCACGGGCAGGCGAATGTCGTATTCGCTTGCCAAAACGCTGTATTTGGGGCGAGTGGCTTGGCTTGTGCTGTCGGTTTTTTCCACTAATGCTGTGTCTAATCCTGCCGCTGTAACGATTTTCTTGGCAAAGTCATACCACGACAAAGCCGTGCCGCCTGTGAAATGATACAAACCACGCATTTGCGGATAATCTCGCACCAGCGTAATCAGTGCGGCGGCTAAATCGGCGGCATAAGTGGGGCAGCAGATTTGCTCATCAACCACGCCAAAAGCCTTGCCTTGCTTGGCGTTATTAAGCACAGTCGTTAAAAAATTATTGCCCACAGCACTAAACACGCCCGATGTGCGAACAATCAGCGTTGCAGGATTTGCCGACAACGCTGCTACTTCGCCTGCAAGTTTAGATTTTCCATAAATATTCAATGGGTTAGGGTAATTACTTTCGGTATAAGGCGTGTATTTTGTGCCGTCAAACACATAATCTGTGGATAAATGCAGCATTTTTACACCGTGTTGATTTGCCGAACGAGCCAAATTCAACACGCCTTGTGCGTTGATGGTAAAGGCTTTTTCTAAATCGTTTTCTGCCGCATCAACATTGGTATAGCCTGCGGTGTTCATCACCACATCAGGCTGAAAAACCGACAGCATATTTTCAACGCTGTCTGCATGGGTAATGTCGAGCGTTTTCGAGTCTGTGGCAATCAATTCCCAGTCGTCAGGCAGCATTTTGCGGATTTGACTGCCGATTTGCCCGCGTGCACCTGTCATTAAAATTCGCATAAAAAATCTTTCCAAAAAATGCCGTTTTGGTCTTTTTCTGACACAGTCGGCGTGGTTATGCCCCAGTCGATATTGAGCGTTTTATCGTCCCAGCGAATGGTAGCTTGGTCATCTGCGTGATAATAATCGCTCATTTTATACAGCACAACCGCCATTTCGCTGAATACCGCAAAACCGTGTGCAAAATGCGGCGGAATCCACAGTAATTGCGGCGTTTGACTGCTTAAAATCTGCCGATGATATTTGCCAAATGTCGCCGAATGCGGACGAATATCCAGTGCAATATCGCAAATTTCCCCCGATAATACACTAATTAACTTGCCTTGCGGATATTTGCGTTGAAAATGCAAACCACGCACCACGCCATAATGCGAAACGCTGATATTTTCCTGCACAAAACCAGTTTCAGGCAGCCATTCTTGTCGCCAAATCTCTGCCACTTCCCCACGATTGTCTGTGTGCGTGGTTAAGGTGATGAGTTTTAAATCGAGCGGTAAGGGGGTAATATGGTTCATTTTTAAGGGAAATATATTCTTTTTAACTCTTCTTCTTCTTCGATTTCGTTAAGTAGTGATGAATTAAGTTGATATTCTTTTTTTAAAAGATTACCTTCTACTTCTTCTATGCTACATTTATCCAAATTGTAGTACCCGAAGAGAATTTTTAAACATTTGTCCCTAGTTATAAATTGAACATTATAATTTACACATCTTAACATAGTACCAAACATAATCATCATATCAAGATGCTGAAAATCCATAACAGCATTGTAAAAATAATTCTCTTTGAGTATTTTTTCTTTGGGTTTTATAATTTTCCTATATGTATTATTGTCTTGTTTGTACAAGCATAACAATGTGCAAAGTACAATTGGAGACCTACGATTTAATCCATAATCGTTAGCGGCATCTAATATTTTATCTTTATATTCTTTTTTCGTATTGTTGCTTACTTTTATATATATATATTCATTTACTTTTTCAAGAAATTCTATTTGATTACTTATATCTTTTTTATATTCATTACTAAGTAATATATCTATTAAATGTTCTATACATTCTTTCTCACTGATAATAGGATCAGGTTTAGCCTTTTGAAAAAAACAACGAATTTCACCTATTTCTTTCTTTATAACATTATATATTTCTTCTTTTTTAGTTTGTGGTTTTCCGTGTTCTCCTTCTATTATCGAGAATGAAGGCGTAATTGTATTTTCTGCCTTATCTATCCTTTCTAGTTCGTTCAATAAATCTGTATCTGTTATTCCTTTATTTTGATTGTGATTTTTAATAAGACTAACAGCATTTCTATCGAGTATGTAAATAGTTTTTTTCATAACAATTTATCCTTTATTAAAAAGTTAATTAGTTGTATGGTAGGCAACAAGTTGCCC
>JAFWRB010000240.1 GCA_017508845.1 Neisseriaceae bacterium
AATGAATTATTAGTTGAAGGAGATGCGTCAGGTGCGTCTTATTTTATGGCGGCAGGGCTATTAGGTAAAAATCCGATTAAAATCAATGGAATAGATAAAAACAGTATTCAGGGCGATATAGCGTTTGCCAATCATTTAGAACAAATGGGGGCAAATGTCGAGTGGGGTGAAGGCTTTATCACTGTTTCTGCTCCACATAATTTGCAAATTCAAGCGTTTGATATAGACGCAAACGCCATTCCAGACGCAGCAATGACTTTTGCCATAATCGCATTAGCCGCACAAGGCACAAGTTGTATTCGCAATATTGCGTCTTGGCGAGTGAAAGAAACCGACCGCATAGCGGCTATGGCGTGCGAATTGCGTAAATTAGGGGCAAGGGTTGAAACCACAAATGACGCAATTTTCATCACGCCGCCTGAAAAATTAAATGAAAATGTGGCGATTGATACTTATGATGACCACCGCATCGCTATGTGCTTTTCTTTGGTGTCGCTTTTGGGCGTGCCCGTTGTGATTAACAATCCTGAATGTGTGAATAAAACTTTTCCGACTTATTTTGAAGTTTTTCAGGGGATTATGAAAAAATAATTGTTTTCAGGCTGCCTGAAAAATAGTTTGAATAGGAACAAAAAATGGCTTTCACCAAAATGTTAATCAACGAAACGCCTATTTGGGCAAAATTGAATTTGCACCAAAAAAGCACGCAATACTTCAAAATGCGGAATTTGTTTGCCGAAAACGCTCATCGTTTTGATGAAATGAGTGAAATTTTGGGCGGTTTTTTGTTTGATTATTCCAAAAATCGCATTACCGAAGAAACGCTTAACTTGTTGATTGAATTAGCCAATACCGCAAAATTAGGCGAGCAAATGCAAAAAATGCGACAGGGTGAAAAAATCAATATTTCGGAAAATCGTGCCGCTTTACATATTGCCAGTAGGCTGCCTGAAAATGCTGAATTATTTATCAATAATGAAAATATTGTGCCAAAAATTCAAGCAGAATTAAACCGTGCCTTGTCTTTTGCCCAAAAAATTCGGCAAGGCAGCCTGAAAACATTCGCAGGCGAACCCTTTGAATATGTTGTTAATATCGGTATCGGCGGTTCAGACTTGGGCGTGCGTGCGTGTGCTTTGGCGTTGCGAAAATATCAAAATAGCAATATAAAAGTGCATTTTGTGGCGAATGTGGATAAAGCCGATTTAGACGCAACGCTTGCCGAAATTGAGATTGAAAAAACATTGTTTATTGTGTCCAGCAAATCATTCACCACACCTGAAACGCTGATTAACGCGAATACGGCGAAAAAATTGTTGTTAGAAAGGCTGCCTGAAAAAGCGATTAGTCAGCATTTTATTGCCATTTCTAATAACATTCAGGCAGCCTGCGATTTTGGTATTGCCAAAGAGCATATTTTTCAACTCAATGAATGGGTTGGCGGACGCTATTCGGCGACTTCGGTGATTGGCTTGCCCTTGATGATTGCGGTTGGCGAAGACAATTTTCGTCAATTTTTGGCAGGAGCCAATGCGATGGACGAGCATTTTTTCACCGCCGAATTTCGCCATAATATTCCTGTTTTGGCAGGGCTGATTGGCTTGTGGTACAACACTTTTTACCGCTCGGCAAGCCACGCCATTATTCCTTATTCCCACGACTTATGCCGTTTTCCTGCTCATATTCAGCAGTTAGATATGGAAAGCAACGGCAAAAAAACTTCGCAATACGGCGATTATTTAGACTTCGACACAGGTTCGATTATTTGGGGCGAAGAAGGTGTGAATTGTCAGCACGCATTTTTTCAACTGCTTCATCAAGGCACACGGCTTGTGCCTGCGGATTTTATTGTGGTTGTGGGCGATAAAAGTGATATTCATCAACAAACGCTTGTGGCAAACGCTTTGGCACAGACGCGAGCCTTAATGGCAGGCAAAACAGACGCTGAAATTTTGCAGGAATTAGCCCATTTATCCGCCATAAAACGCGATGAATTGCTGCCGCAAAAACGCTTTGACGGCAATCAGCCGACCAATACCATTTTGATGGACGAACTTAATCCTTTCAATTTGGGTAAATTATTAGCGATGTACGAACACAAAACCTTTGTACAAGCGGCCATTTGGGGAATAAACCCATTCGACCAGTGGGGCGTGGAATACGGTAAGGCATTAGCAAAGGATATTTATCCTAAATTATCAAGCACTTGTGATACGGATTATGACAGTTCCACAAATGGCCTGATTGCGTTTTATCGCAAATGTGAATAATTTTTTCAGGCAGCCTGAAAGGGTATAATCACCCTATATTTTAAAAAGGAAAAACACCATGCAACAACAAGACTACCAAAGCACATTAGACAACGCCGAACTGTTGTTTGACGCAGAAACCTGCCATGCCGCTTTGCGTAAAATGGCAGCGGAAATTACTGTAACCATGAAAAACGACTTTCCTTTGGTTTTGCCGATTATGGGCGGAGCGGTTGTGTTTGCGGGGCAATTATTGCCGCTTTTGCGTTTTCCTTTGGATTTTGATTATGCCCATGTATCGCGTTATGGCGACAAGTTAGTGGGCGGCTCGTTTGAATGGACGCATTTGCCCAAATTAAGCGTGAAAGACCGCCATATTTTAATTTTGGACGATATTTTAGACGAAGGTCATACAATGGCGGCGATGAAAGAAAAAGTGCTGCAAATGGGTGCGAAATCGTGTCGCTGTGCGGTTTTTGCCAATAAACTACTGCCGCACGCCAAGCCCATAGCCGCTGATTTTGTCGGCTTAAATGTGCCAAACCGCTATGTATTTGGCTTTGGTATGGATGTGAGTGGTGCTTGGCGAAATCTGCCTGAAATTTATGCCCTGAAAGATGCGTGATTAGGGGTTTCAGGCTGCCTGAAAACCAAAATTGAACGGAGCAAATAATGCAAAAACGCACTTTATCTTTATTAACCATGCTTATTCTTTTTCAGGCAGCCTGTGCGACGCAGACGCTGCCTGAAAATACGCCAGCAACGCAAACGGCACAAACCACGCCAAGCACAAGCGAAACCGTAACAAATGAGCCTTTGCCGCCATGCTCCGACCCGATGTGTTTTATGCAACGCTCGGCGCATATTGCCACACAAGACGAATGGGCAGATTTTTTCAACCAAGTGGAATATAAAGACAATATTATTGAAATCATCACCCGTCCTGCGACTTCGCGTCCGTGGTATCGTTTTGGGGCGGATAATGCGTCAGCGAAACGCATTGCGGACGGTGTGGCGTTTTATCAGCAAAATCAACGCGTTGCACTGCAAGCCGAGCAGAATTACGGCGTGCCAGCAAGCGTGATGACCGCCATTTTGGGCATTGAAACCCATTACGGACGCAATATGGGTTCGTTTCGTGTGGCAGACGCTTTGAATACATTAGCGTTTAATTACACCAAACGCTTGGATTTTTTTCAAGACGAATTGCGAGAATTTATGCAAATGAGCCGTGAATTAAGTCGCAATCCCTTTGATTTTACAGGCAGTTACGCAGGGGCAATGGGTATGCCGCAATTTATGCCGTCATCTTACCGCAAATGGGCAAAAGACGGGGACGGGGACGGTTTTGCCGATATTTGGCGAAGTCGTGCGGACGCATATGCGTCAGTCGGCAATTATCTAAAAGAACACGGCTGGCAAACGGGCGGACGCATATTTGTGCCGCTGTCTGTCAGCGAAGAACAAGTGCCACAATTAGACGCATTTTCCGCTGAAAAAACAGGCTTAAATCACACCGTAGGCGAGTTTCGGCAATTAGGCTTAACATTGCCGCCCGATATTAAAGATGACGATAAGGCTTTGATTTATCGCTTGGAAACCGCACCAAACGAGTTTTCCTATTATTTAGGTTTAAACAACTTTGTGGTGATTTGGCAATATAATAACAGCCGAATGTATGTGCATGCGGTAGGCGTTATTGCAAATGGCATACGCAGTGGGCTATGAGCCATTTCAGGCAGCCTGAACATACACAACCCATTAAATTAAAAAGGAAAAAACAATGTCGCAACCTTATTATCCACACCCGATTATTGCCAAAGAAGGCTGGATTTTTATTGCCATTTTTGCAATGATTAGTTTGATTTTATTGATTATTTGCCCTGTATTGTCTTTAATCGGTTGGGCAATAACCGCTTTTGCCGTGCAATTTTTCCGCGACCCCAAGCGGGAAGCGGGTTCGGACGATGAACTCGATGTTTTATCGCCTGCGGACGGCAAAATTGTGGTGATTGAAAAAGCAACCGACCCTTTCCGTAACACAGAAGCCTTAAAAATCAGCGTTTGTATGAATGTATTTAATGTGCATTCTAACCGTGTGCCGCTCACAGGCGAAGTGGAACGCGTGGATTACTTTGGCGGCTCTTTCCTAAACGCCGCATTAGACAAAGCCAGTGTTGAAAATGAACGCAACGCCATTTTATTAAAGACCGATACAGGTTTTGCCATGACCTTTGTGCAAATCGCAGGCTTGGTAGCACGCCGCATTGTGAATTATGCCGAGAACGGCGACCGCTTAATTCGTGGCGAACGCTACGGTTTAATCCGCTTTGGCTCACGAGTAGATTTATACCTACCGCCTGAAAGTACACCCAAAGTGGCCATCGGCGACAAAGTTTTTGCCACAAGCACCGTATTAGCAAGGCTGCCTGAAAGCACTTCCCGTGCAGGGGATTTATCGGTGCAGCAAGCGTAGCAAGCGTAAGTGAAGCCCCACTTGTTTTAATCTCATTTTTCAGGCAGCCTGAAAGGAATAAAAAATGACAGAAGAAGAAAACCCCTACGCACCGCCTAAATCCACAGATTTCAGGCTACCTGAACAAGAGTTTAAGCCCACAAAAGGGCAGAAAATAGCCCGCATTGTTTTGGGTACATTGCTTGTGCCGTTGTTAATGATTATTGTGGTATTTCTATTTGCAACGCTACTTGGTGTTGATTATCGCCAAACTTTGGATATTTCTTTTTTCTTGTTTTTCGTTGTTGTATTAGTCGGTATTTATTTTATGACTATTGTGCAAAGTTTTCTTTTTTCCTTGACATTAGAAAAATATTGCTCAACCATAGGCAAAAAAATAATATGTTCTTTTATTTTTGCAATTATCATTGCCATAACCGCTCCATTGTTGGTTATTTGGTTAGGAGGTAACCCTACGCATACATTTCTTCATATGGCAATAGGTGCTTTTATGGGTTTATTACCTGCCACAATGATTACCGCTTTAATATTACACGCTCATCGTAAATATTATGAAAAAAGATTTTTCAGGCAGCCTGAATAATGAAAACGCCATTTCAAATCGACAATACAGAAGTCAAAATAGAACAAATTTTATTAGTGTGTGTGGATTTTCCGCATATTCCTGATTTTGATATTGTGGTAGCGGAAGCGGTTGAATTAGTCAAGGCGGTTGATGGGCATTTACGGCAAACCGTTACCTGCAAACGCAATCAGCCGCATTCGGCTTTGTTTGTCGGCACGGGTAAGGCGGAAGAATTAGCCGAAATGGTGGCAATGCATAAAATTGATTTGGTTGTTTTTAACCACGAATTGACGCCCACGCAAGAACGCAATTTAGAAAAAGTGTTGCAGTGTCGTGTTTTAGACCGTGTGGGCTTGATTTTGGCGATTTTTGCCCAGCGAGCCCAAACCCCAGAAGCCAAATTGCAAGTGGAAGCCGCACAATTAACGCATTTATCCGCGCGGCTAATTCGTGGTTATGGGTATTTGCAAAGCCAAAGGGGCGGTATCGGCTTAAAGGGACCAGGTGAAACGCAGTTAGAACTTGACCGCCGCTTAATCGGGCAGAAAATCGCACGGCTCAATAAACGCTTGGCAGAAGTTAAAAAGAATAGGGCGGTGCAACGGCAAAATAGACAACGCAATAAAATGCCCGTATTTGCTTTGGTAGGCTACACAAATGTTGGCAAATCTACTTTGTTTAACGCCTTAACAAAATCCGAAGTTTTGGTGAAAAATCAACTCTTTGCCACACTTGATACAACGGCTCGCCGCCTGTGGTTGTCCCCTGATAACAGCATTATTTTGACCGATACAGTCGGCTTTGTACGCGATTTGCCGCATTCTTTAATTGACGCATTTTCGGCTACTTTGGAAGAAACTGCCGCTGCTGATATTTTATTACATATTATTGATATTTCAGATAAAAATTATGAAGAAAAAGCCGATAAAGTAGAACAAACGCTGCACGAAATCGGTGCAGGCGAAATGCCGCAAATTAAAATATTCAATAAAATTGACCAAATTTCTAACACAAAAGCAGAAATTTTACGCAATAATAACGGTTTGATTCGTGCGGTTAAAATTTCTGCAATCGAGCCGCAATCCATTGAATTATTGCGACAAGCATTGAGCGTTGTTGCAAGCGAACTGAAAGGGCAAACTCAATGAGCGAAAAAACCTTGTATCAAGAATTAGGCGTAGGCAAAGCGGCTGGGGACGGCGAAATTTTGCGTGCCTTACGCACCAAAGCCGAAAGTGGCGAGTGGAATTTAGAAAAAATCCGCGAAGTCAAAAGCGTTTTGTTAGACGAAGAAAAGCGTGCTGAATACGACAAAACCATTGAACCCAAACCGTTGTCGGACGAAGAAAATGCCAAAGTGCAACAAGTGATTGCACAATACCAAATGCAAATGGCAATGGAAAGTGCCAAAGACGATCGCTTGGAATTTTTCCAAAGCAAAATGGGCAAAATGGTCATCGTCCTTGTGGTGATTGTGGTCTTGTCTGTGTTATTTGCGTTGATGATGTAGTCAAATAATTTCAAAACACGAATGCGACTAACGAGCCTTGCGGTATGTTTATACCGCCTGCGGCTTGTTTGATACAGTAAGTTTTAGGCGGTTTCAGGCAGCCTGAAAAATACCGTTATTCACGCCAAAAAAGGGCTAAAATACACCCTAATATTGATTATTCAGGCAGCCTGAAAAGTTATAATTATTTGTTTTATGAATACTTTTAATGAAGATAACAACATAGATACGCAAGCGAAACGCCGTCGCAATGGTATTTATTTTCTGCCGAATGCGATTACGCTGACGGCTTTATTAGCAGCGTTTTTTTCGATTACGCAAGCGATGGCAGGGCGGTATGAACACGCCGCTGTGTGGATTTTTGTGTCTATGGTGTGTGATGGTTTGGACGGTCGCATTGCACGGCTCACAAATTCGCAAAGTGCGTTTGGAGAGCAGTTAGACAGCATTGTGGATATGGTGAGTTTCGGCGTGGCACCTGCTCTTGTTGCGTATGTGTGGCAGTTGAAATCTTTGGGGCGAGTGGGTTACGCGGTCGCCTTTATTTTTTGTGCGTGTGCGGCATTGCGTTTGGCTTTGTTTAATACGCTCATCGGCAAGGTAGATAAACGCTGGTTTATCGGCGTGCCCAGTCCGACTGCGGCGGCTTTGGTGGCGGGTTTAATCTGGGTTCATCACGGCTATGAACGCTTGCCGCATATTGATTATATCGCATTGGGCGTAACGCTGTTTGCGGGCTTGTCTATGGTGGTGAAAATTAAGTTTTGGAGTTTCAAAGAGTTAAGTACTTCGGAACAACCCGTACCGTTTTTTGTTATGGTCATTTTGGTCGGCTTGCTTTTATTATTATTCTTACAGCCGTCTGTGGTACTGTTTTTGGGCTTTTTCTTATACAGTTTATCGGGTTATTTTATGTGGTTGTGGCAGTTTTTACGGCGTAAAAAACAGACGACTGCATAGTGTTTGTTCAACTTTTCGGGCAGGGTTAAAATGAATTTCCTTGAAAAAATCTTCAAAATTACGGACAACAATTCTTCGGTGCGTGTGGAATTGTTAGCAGGGCTCACCACTTTTTTGGCGATGAGTTATATTATTTTCGTCAATCCGTCTATTTTAAGCGAAGCGGGGTTAGACTGGGGTGCGGTGTTTGTGGCAACCTGTATTGCGTCTGCATTTGGCTGTATTTTAATGGGCGTGGTGGCGAATTATCCGATTGCATTGGCACCAGGTATGGGCTTAAATGCTTATTTTACCTACACCGTGTGTTTGGGTATGGGCGTGCCGTGGCAAGTGGCGTTAGCGGCGGTATGCGTGTCGGGTATTGTGTTTGTGATATTTAGCGTGCTGAAAATTCGTGAAGCGATTATCAACGGCATTCCGCAATCTTTAAAATTTGCGATAGGAGCGGGTATCGGCTTATTTTTAACGCTTATCGGTATGGAAAATGCGGGCATTTCGGTTGATCACCCTACAACATTATTAACTGTGGGCGTTATTTCATCTCCCGAAGTGTTGCTGTCGTTGTTAGGTTTTTTCATTATCGTGGCATTAGACCATTTTCGCATTCGCGGTGCAATTATTATCAGCATTTTAAGCATTACCGTTTTAGCCATTATTTTTCATGTGGGCGATGCTGAATTTAAAGGCGTAGTCGGCGACATTCCGTCCATTGCACCGACTTTAATGCAAATGGATTTCCAAAGCCTATTTACCCCTGCTTTATTAAGCGTGATTTTTGTGTTCTTTTTGGTTGATTTATTCGACAGCACAGGCACGATGATAGGCGTGGCACACCGTGCAGGCTTGCTGAATGAAAAAGGCGAATTGCCCCGCTTAAACCGTGCCCTGTTAGCCGATTCATCGGCGATTGTCGCAGGTTCGGCATTAGGCACTTCATCTGTTACTGCCTATGTCGAATCCGCCGCAGGCGTTGCCGCAGGGGGCAAAACAGGCTTAACTTCGATTGTGGTGGGCATTTTGTTTCTTGCCGCATTATGGTTCTCGCCGCTGGTGGGCAGCGTACCTAAATTCGCAACCGCTCCTGCCTTAATTTTTGTCGGCATTTTAATGATGAAAAGTTGCTTGGAAATCAACTGGAACGACTTAACCGAAGCCGCTCCTGCCTTTTTCACCATTACCTTTATGCCCTTTACCTACTCAATCGCCAACGGCATTGCCATGGGCTTTATTTCTTACACCGTAGTCAAAGCCCTGTGCGGCAAAGCAAAAGAAGTGCCTGTTATGGTGTGGATTGTTTCCGCCTTGTGGGTGGCTAAATTCTGGTTTTTTGGCGGTTGATTGAAAAATCAAATAATTCAGGCTGCCTGAAAAATTAAAATGTTTTCAGGCTGCCTGAAAAATATTTTACCGCAAGCATATTGCTCAAATTTGTACTATGAACGCAACAAGTATGTCTTTTTATCAACAACAAAAAACCGCACAACGCAACATTCGTTTGTTGCTCGTGCTGTTTGTGGGCTGTGCTTTGTCTTTGGTAGGAGCGATTACACTGATTGTTGCTGCCGCTTTACGCTCTTTGGCTGATGAGTTAAGTTTGGACGGAAGCGGCATTTCGGTTGCTTGGCTGTTTGTGCTGGCTCTTTTGATGAGTGCCGTTATCTTTTTTATTTCTTTATCTAAACTCAAAAAACTTTCACACGGGGCTTATACTGCGGTAATGTTAGGCGGCGAACGCTTGCAAACTGCAAAAACATTACCTGAACAACAACTTCGCAATACCATTGAAGAAATGGCGATTGCCGCTCATATTCCTGTGCCGCATATTTATATTTTGCCGTTAGAGCCGTCTGTGAATGCTTTTGCTGCGGGCTTAAATCCTGCCGATATGTCGGTAGGCTTTACGCGTGGTTGTTTGGAAAAACTCAATCGTGATGAATTGCAAGGTTTGGCAGCGTATGAAATGGCACAAATTATCAACGGCAATGCGCGTTTGAATACACTGATTTATGGCACTTTGTTTGGCATTGAATTTTTCTGCACCCACATTATGTCGTGGGTGTGTGCCATTTGTTTTGGCTTATTTGGCGTATTGTCTGCTTTGGCTATTTATGTCGTGTATTTGGCGATTGCCCTTTTTTGTGGCTATTTATCGGCACAAATCATTAAAGCGGTTATTTGCAGGCAGAATGTGTATCAATCGGACGCAACGGCGGTTCAGTTATCACGCAATGCACACGGCTTGGCTTGTGTTTTGCAGAAAAATATCAACAGTGCGTTTTCCTACATTTTATTTGCGGACGCTTTTGTATCGCAATTAGAGCATTTTTTGTTTTCGTTTGGCAAAAATCCTGTTTTTCAATCGGCAATTTTACGCACGCACCCTGATTGCGAATCTCGCATACAAAAAATTCTGCCTAACTGGGACGGTAAAGTACCTGATATGCCATTCTTGGAAAATAAACCTATATTAGACAATAAATTACCTACCGAAGTACTGTTTTTAGGCGTTTCAGGCAGCCTGAATAATCACACGCCACAAGGCGAAAATGCGTGGTTGTCTTATGCACGCAATCCTGACACTGCCGCCGCCGCTATTGTGGCGTTGATTGTGCGGTATAGTGAAAATTTGCCCGAATGTTTGGCAGTTGCCGAATTGTTTAACCCTGTGTGGCAAAAAATGATTACGCAATTAGTGAATGAACCCTTGCCCCTACAACGCCGTTTTGCGGTATTAGCCGTAGCCTTGCCAAATGTGCGTTTGGCATTTGCAAATGAAGATAAAGCCAAACAATATGGCGAATTTTTGCAGCACATTATTCAGGCGGATAACAAAACCACGCTATTTGAACACTGTGTTTTTGTTGCCGTTTCAGGCAGCCTGAATACTGACGGTGCAACAGACAAACCATTGCATTACAGCAAAATAACCCACACAACCGACAATATTGCACAACTTTTTATGCTCACCGCACGGCATGCCAATCAAGGCAAAAACGCCGAAAAAAATTTTCAGGCAGCCTGCGAACGCTATCAAATAAAAGATTTATCGTTACAAAACATAGACTTAAACAGGCTGCCTGAAATCATACACCATCTAAAAAACCTGCCCCTTGCCGAAAAACAGCAAATTATTTATGCACTCAATATCATCGCCATAGACGATAAAAAAATTTCATTGATTGAACAAGAATGGATTGCAGCAATCAGTTTGGCGTTGGGTGTGGTTGGATAGTTTTCAGGCAGCCTGAAACAGAGTAGGGGGTTGAAAAAGTTAATCTTTAATCCACAAATTTTCTTTATAAATGCCCAAAATTTCAATGCTGTCATCATGAATGCGAAATGGAATTTTATAGCCCTTATAAATTAAATCCCTAATATGCTTGTCATTTGCGTCTAAATTTTGACGAAAACGATAGGGCATAAAAGGGATTGTTTCGATTTTGTCGTAGATTTGATGATAAAGATTTTCCGCTCTTTGCATGCCGTCTCTTTGAGCGATAAATTCGATTATGTTCATCAAGTCATTTTTAAAGCGTTATTATTTGCGTATTTTGATTTTAATTATGCTAATTTTTTGTTTGTTTTTGCCTTTGCTTCTTCAAGACTCATAAACTTCAACTCACCTTTTTCCAAAAGACGCAAAGTTTCTTGGAAGCGTTCTTCGTCTTCCAAACTCATGGTGTGAATTTGGGCGTTTGTGTTTTTTTCAATTTGATAATTTAAGTCGCTATGTGATTGAAAATGCTTTGATTGCCGTTTTGAGTTTGAAGCGTAATTTGCATGTTTTACCCCTTGCGTTGATTTGCTTGGCATTATAACAAAAATTGTGTGGCGGATTGTTTTCAGGTAGCCTGAAACTTCATTTTTTAAAAATTCGCTCAATCATATATGAT
>JAFWRB010000027.1 GCA_017508845.1 Neisseriaceae bacterium
GATACGCAGGTTTGCTATTGCCGATAAACGCACCGTGCTTGGGGCGTTTGACCACAATGCGTTTTACAGGCATACCGCGTGCCTTGTCCAATAAATCTGCACTATCTTCATCGCACCCTATGGCTGCCTGAAAAAAACGCATTTCCTTTTTGACCAATGCCGTTTTGTGTCGTTCAGGAAACATTGGGTCAAGACAAATCACATCAGGACACGGCAAATCACTATTAAAAATAGAGCCAAAATTCAACGACATACGCTCAATAATCGCTTGCGTATCAGAACATTGTTTCGCACGAAATAAAGCATCTGCCAAAAGTGTGGCAGGCACAAAATGGCGTTCAAACATCGCGACATTCGCTCCCATTGCCGCCAAAACAAACGCATCACGCCCCAAACCTGCGGTTGCGTCCCAAATGGTGCGATTTTCCTTAATATTCACCGCTTTGGCAATCAATTCTGCTCCACGATACGCCACACGATGATTTAACGCACCGCCAACAAAATCGGCAAATACTTTTTCCTTATTCAATGAATGGCGTAAAACAATTTTATTATCAATAAATTGTAAAAAATATTCCGTTTCAGGCTGCCTGAAAGAAATGCTGACACCGAATGCAGACAATACATTATTTAAGTATTTTTCTTGAATATTATCAATCTCTTGCAAAATATAAACAACAGGCAAAACGGCATTCATCGGCGACCTTTAACCCACGCAACAAGCAATAACAACAACAAAAACGAAAACAGACCTGCACTCCAAACAGGCAAGGGTAAGCCAAATAAATTGGCAATTTCATCGCATCGTGCGTGGTTTTTTAGCACTTTGCTGAATACGCCAACCATTGGCATACCGTTTAATTCCATTTTGCGTAACCATAAATTAAAACCAGGTCCGCAATTTGCGACTGCATTAGGATAATATAAAATGTATAAATGGCGAATAGAAACGGCTAATCCTGAAATAATTGGCACAAGCAATAATAATGTCGATAACACTTTTCCCCACACAGAACGCAAAGAAAAAGGCAAACACAATAGGGAAACAAAAGCCACGCCCATTACACCTAATCGCTGATAAATACATAAAGAACAAGGCGTTAAGCCCATTACATATTGCGAAAAAAATGAGCCACAACTGCCAATCAGCGTTAAAAGAAAAATAATCACAATATAATGTTTGAATGTGAGTTTTTTCATCATTATTTACCTTTACTTTCAGGTTGCCTTAAATTCTTTTTTTACATAATGCACAAAATCAAATTCGATTTTGCTTTTTTCACACACTTGTTTTTCTCGGCTAATTTCCTGCCATATATTTTTATCAAATTTAGGAAAAAAAGCGTCTGCGTTTTCAATTTGTAAATTGACTTCGGTAAGAAGAATATCGGTAGCATAAGGCATAAATTGTGTGTATATTTGTTCTCCGCCGATAATCACCATTTCAGGTTCTGATTTTAATTGCATCAACACTTCATCAAGAGAATGAAAAACTTCGGCATTTTCTTCATAAAAATCAAGTTGCTTGCTTAAAATAATATTGCGTCTTTCAGGCAGTGGTTTTTTGGGCAACGAAACCCAAGTTTTGCGTCCCATAATAATGGGTTTATGAAGCGTATATTGCTTAAAAAAAGCAAAGTCGCGAGGTATATGCCACGCCATTTTATTGTCTTTTCCTATCGCATTATTTTTATCAACTGCCGCAATTAAAGTGATTTGTTGCATATTCATTACCTATAAAAATTCAAATGCACTACAACGCTTATTTAAGCGTTGATAAAAAATCTGACGATTTTTTATTGTATTGCCACGCCGAAACTTTGTTTCGGCTCGCCATGACACAGGGTTTCCATTCAGGCTGCCTGAAACATTATAGTCGATTTATACCAAAATCATGCGGCGTTACTTCGCCTTGCCGTATTTATTTATACTGTCTGCGGCTCGTTGCCTTGCCTGCTTTTGGTCTAAATCGACTATAAAATTCCCCCAAATCACACCGCCACAGCCGCTTTAATATGTGGCTCTGGATTGTAATTTTTTAGTTCAAAATCAGCATATTGAAAATCAAAAATACTTTGGACATTTGGGTTAAGCACCATTTCAGGCAGCCTTTTGGGGGTGCGTTGTAACTGCAATTTGGCTTGTTCAAAATGATTGCTGTACAAATGTGCGTCTCCAAGCGTATGCACAAAATCGCCTGCTTTTAAGCCACAAACTTGGGCAATCATCATGGTGAGCAAGGCGTAGGACGCAATATTAAACGGCACGCCCAAGAAAATATCCGCACTGCGTTGATACAACTGGCACGAAAGGCGACCGTTTGCCACATAAAACTGAAACAAGCAATGACAAGGCGGTAGAGCCATTTGATCAATTTCTGCCACATTCCACGCCGACACAATCAAGCGGCGGCTGTCGGGGTTGGTTTTAATTTGCTGAATTAAATCAGATATTTGGTCAAGCGTTTCGCCATTCGCCCCTTGCCACGAACGCCATTGAGCCCCATACACTCGCCCCAAATTGCCATTTTCATCAGCCCACTCGTCCCAAATGGACACGCCGTTATCTTTTAAATATTGAATATTTGTGTCGCCACGCAAAAACCACAGCAATTCATAAATAATTGATTTCAAATGCAATTTTTTGGTAGTCAAAAGCGGAAAACCGTTTTGCAAATTAAATCGCATTTGGTAGCCAAACACCGAACGCGTGCCTGTACCCGTGCGGTCTTGTTTATCCGTGCCGTTTTCTAACACATGACGCATTAAATCCAAATATGCTTGCATTTTTTGAAAATCCTTAAAAAACAAATAATTAACATTATTTACTGGGGTTGATATTGCCGTTATTTTACTGTTTTTCAGGCTGCCTGAAACAAATTTTTTTGGTTTTTGTGAAGAATATTTTTCAGGCTGCCTGAACGATTTTCTGAACCCATTTTGAAACATTTTTTCAGCTTGCTTGAAAAAGTGTTGTTTTTCTACCAC
>JAFWRB010000028.1 GCA_017508845.1 Neisseriaceae bacterium
AATGCCCATTGTTTTGGGGCAACCTTTTCGCCGAATAATGCGGACAATCAAATTTCGCCACAAGATAGTATAGAAAATAGACAAAATTTAATTAAATTGCATACGCAATTAGGCGAAGAATTGGGCAGCGAGAAAACCTTGCCACCCCATTGTGCCATTCGTGCAGACGCTTATGACCATTTGCCATTAGTCGGACGAGTGGGTAACTGTTTGAAAATGAAAGAAATATACGCACCATTAGCCAAAGATAAAAACTACCATTTCAAAAATCCGCCGCCGTGTCCGTATTTACCGAATGTGTTTGTGAATGTTGCCCACAGTTCAAGGGGCTTGGCAACCGCCCCCTTGTGTGGCGAAGCAGTGGCGTGCGAAATGTTAAACTTGCCCAATCCTTTGGGTGAAACTTTACGAGTTGCCTTGTCGCCTAATCGTGTGATTATTCGTGATTTAGTACATGGTAGATAGTCTGCAATTATTCATCAAAATATAGGATAATAACACCTTATTTTTTTATTGATTTTATTTGCTATGACTTCTTCTATTTCTTTACGCAAAAAACCTGTTATCTTGTTGATTTTAGATGGTTTTGGGGTTAGGCAGGCGGCTGATGATAATGCCGTATCGAATGCGGCTACGCCTGTTTTGGATAGTTTGTATCAACGCTATGCGACTGGCACGATTGACGCTTCTGAACGCCGTGTGGGCTTGCCCACTGGGCAGTTTGGTAATTCCGAAGTGGGGCATTTGAATATCGGGGCAGGGCGTGTGGTTACGCAGGATATTACGCGTATTGATATTGCAGTGGAAGAAAATAGGCTGGCTGAAAACCCTGTGTTGCAACAGGCATTGAATACGGCTCAAAATGGCAAACTGCATTTATTTGGTTTGTTTTCGGACGGTGGCGTGCATAGTCATGTGTCGCATATTTTTGCAGTGGCAGATTGTGCGTTGCAAAAAGGGGTGCAACAAATTGTGTTTCACCCATTTTTGGACGGTCGCGATACGCCGCCTAAAAGTGCAGAAAAATATTTGCAACAATTAGATGATTATTGTGCCAAACACCCACAAGCGACAACTGGCGTGGTTGTGGGGCGTTTTTATGCGATGGATAGGGACAATCGCTGGGAACGCGTAGAAAAAGCCTATAACGCCTTAACAGGTGCGGGTGCGGATTTTCAGGCAGCCTGTGCGATAGACGCATTAAAACAAGCATACAATCGTAATGAAAACGATGAATTTGTGCAAGCGACTGTGGTTAATCCGAACGCGTTTGTGGCAGATAACGATTCGGTGTTGTTTTTGAATTTTCGTGCCGACCGTGCAAGGGAATTGACAAAAGCATTCACTTTTGCCGATTTTGACGGCTTTTCGCGACAAAAATCGCCTAAATTAGCGTTTTTTGCGTCTATTACGGCTTACGGTGCGGAATTTCAAAATCCTGTGATGTTTCCGCCGCAAACCATTGAAAACGGTTTTGGTGAATATATTTCGGGCTATGGTTTGCGGCAGTTACGCATTGCGGAAACCGAAAAATATCCGCATGTTACTTATTTTTTCAACGGCGGCAATGAAACGCCTTATGACGGCGAAGAACGCATTTTGGTGCCGTCTCCGAAAGTTGCCACTTATGATTTGCAGCCTGAAATGTCGGCATTTACTGTGGCAAATCACATCGTTGAAGCGGTAGAAAACGACCGTTTTGATGTGATTATTTGCAATTTTGCCAACGGCGATATGGTGGGGCATACAGGCGTTTTTCAGGCAGCCGTAAAAGCGGTGGAAACACTTGATAAGTGTTTGGGGCAGATTATCACCGCCGTGCAAAATCAAGGCGGCGAAGTGTTGATTGTTGCCGACCACGGTAATTGCGAGCAAATGTTTGATTATGACAACAATCAGCCGCACACGCAGCACACCACAAATCCTGTGCCGTTTATTTATGTGGGCGAGCCAGCACAAATTAAATCGGGCGGTGCGTTAAAAGACATTGCTCCCACACTGTTAGCCATATTAGGCTTACCGCAACCTGTTGAAATGAATGGGGAAAATTTAATATTATGGCAAAAATAAATCGTTTATTTGTGAGTGTGGTGTGTGCTTTTTTGGCACACAACGCTCTGGCTGCACCTGAAACTTCGCAACAAGAACTCGACAACATTCGCCAAGAAATTCAGGCAGCCGATAAAGATATACGCAACAAAAAAGCCCAGCAAGATAAACTGGCTGCACAAATTCGTGCAACCGATAAAGAATTGTCCAAACAAAGGGCGGAATTAGCCAAAATTCAAGACGAAAAACAAGTGGCGGTTGCCGAATTAGAACGCTTGCAACAAGACGCAATGGCATTAGAAACCCGCATTGAAGCAATGAAAGGGCAAGTGGCTCGCCTAATGGATAGTCGCTATCGTAATCGCCGCCCCGAAGCGATGATTATGCTGCTGCAAAACAAAGACCCAAATGAAAAAGGACGGCAGTTAGAATATTTGCGGCAAATTCAAGCGGCAAATCGTCAGGCATTGACGAATTTTGCCGAGCAGAAAAATCAACTGCAACAACAAAGCGAGTTAATCAAACAACAAATGGCAAAAATTCAATCGCTGATGGATGAACAACGCAAAATCATCGCTGATTTAGAAAAACAAAAGAAAAGCAATTTATCCGCGGCGGCTAAATTAGATAATGAAATTTCTGCAAACGAACAAAAAATCAAAGGCTTACGCCAAGATGAACAGCGAATAGTCGGCGTGTTAAAAAACATTGCTGAACGCAATCAAACCGCCAAAAAAGAGAGTCAGTCTGCTTTCAGGCAGCCTGAAAACAATGCCAACACCGCTTTTGGCAAATTACAAGGCAAATTGCCTATGCCGATGAGTGGCAAAATCACGGGACGCTTTGGCGATGATAAGCCGTCAGGCGGCGTGTATAACGGCATTTACATTGCGGGTAACGCAGGCACTGTGCGAGCCGTTGCAGGCGGCACAGTGGCTTACGCACGAGAATTGCGTGGCTACGGCAACACCGTCATCATCGACCACGATGGCGATTACTTAACCATTTATTCGGGCTTGTCGATGTTCGCCGTAACTGCTGGCGAAACCGTTTCTGCTAAACAACAAATCGGTGTCAGCGGTGCCATGCCAGACGATATTGCGGGGTTGTATTTTGAATTACGCTACCGCACCAAACCTTTAAATCCTGCGGCGTGGGTGAAAAGGTAATTATTTTTCAGGCAGCCTGAAAAATGACCGACACACAAAAACCGCCCTGATTGGACGGTTTTTTATTGTTTTCAGGCTGCCTGAAACATCTATTCTTCTTTCGGTTCTCGCAACATCAGTTGTTCTACTGCGGTTTGGGCGGTGATTTTGTCGTTGATTAAGTCGAACAAAATACGCGTAATTGGCATATCAATGCCGTGTTTTTCTGCCATACGATTGACTTCGGCGATGGTGTTGATGCCTTCGGCGACATGTCCTAATTCTTGCAAGATTTGCGGTAAGGGTTTGTTTTCGGCGAATTTCAAACCCACTTGACGGTTGCGAGATAAATCGCCTGTGGCGGTTAAAATTAAGTCGCCCATACCAGCCAAGCCCATCATGGTTGTGGCACTCGCTCCCAAAGCCAAAGCAAGTCGCGTGATTTCTGCCAAGCCGCGTGTCAGCAACGCCGCACGAGCGTTTAAGCCGAATTTCAAACCGTCTGCCACACCTGCGGCAACCGCAATCACATTTTTTACCGCACCGCCCACTGCCACGCCGATGGGGTCATGATTGGCATAAATTCGCATAGTTGTGCTATTTAATTGTGCGGAAATTTGGTCTGCCCACACTGTGTTATCAGACGCAATGCACACCGCACACGGCAAACCTTGTGCGACTTCTTTGGCAAATGACGGTCCTGACAATAAGCCGATATAAGGATTTTCAGGCAGCACTGCTTTTAATACTTGGTGCGGCAATAAGCCAGTATTCTTTTCAAAGCCTTTGCAGGCGGCTAATACGGGCGTTTTGGGGGCGTATTGTTGCAAATGCGTTGTTGCCACAGACCGCAAAGCCGCAGTGGGTACAACCGCCAAAATTAAATCGGCGTTTTGTAATTGAGTGTAAT
>JAFWRB010000029.1 GCA_017508845.1 Neisseriaceae bacterium
AAGTGTTTGATAACTTCCGTTTTATTTCAGGCTGCCTGAAAGGTTTTATTTATCCGTGCGTTTGGCTCCGAATGCACCTTCAAATACTTTGTTCTTATTCACAAAAGAACCTGCAACTTCTTTTGCATTCGGACCATAGAAAGCAGCGTCTAATACCGTGCCGTCAGCATTTGTACCAGATATTTTATTGCCATTGATTTTGCCTGATAACTTCAACACATCAGGAATTTTGACTGTGCTATTTTTTTCAATATCAACAATATTTTTAATATCGCCTGAAAATTGTTTCGTGGTGAAATTCGCTGTAAAGGTAGCGTTTTTGCTGACACCTGTTGTATCCACATTTGGTTGTCCATTCCACACAATCGCTTCACCTGTGTAATTAACTATGCCAGCAGTCGGCACACCAGCAGGGTCGGTCAAATAGCCTTGATGAAACATACCGTAAAATTCGCTATATTTGGCATTTGGGTCTTTGATATGGTCGGTATCAGCATAAACCAAACCATAGCGAGCATAGGATAAGTTTGTTCCCCAAGAATTCGACACTTCATGACCATTTCCCATATCCAAGACATTTGCCACAAAATTACCATGTTGCTCGAACTCTCTATCTCCTTTTTTAGGAAGTTCAATGACATAAGTAGTTTTACCGCTGGTAATTTTAAAACTGTTCAAATCTTTTTTACTTGCGTCTTTTGAACTTAAATCACCGACTTGATAATCGTAAATTTTCCAACCAGTTTTATTATCAACCCAATCAGAATGTTCCACAATCACACGACCACTGACTGTATCGGCATACTTATTAGAAATGGGCTGAATGACAGGCGTGCCACCTGTTGTGGATTGTGTTGTGGTTACACCGCTATCAGAACCGCCGCCGCCACAAGCGGTTAAAGCCAACAAAGAAATGGCAGTAAGTGTAAAAAATTTTGCGTTCATCGTGTGTTCTCCAAAAACAGTTAAAGATTGATTATTATCAATAAAATCAGTGTGTATTGTCGAGAAAAATACAAAATTATTTTTTGTGGTTAAAATAAAATTTATCACAATTTATTGATATATATAGATATATATATTGTGCAAAAAAACAACATTTTCAGGCAGCCTGAAAAATATTCAATCCGCCAAATGTCCCATTTTTTCAAATTTGGTTTGCATATAGCGTTGATTGCTGTCGCATAAGCCTGTGTGCAGGGGTAGGCGTTCGGTAACTTCAACCCCTAAACTTCGTAACTCTTTGATTTTTTGTGGGTTATTTGTCATTAAACGCACTTTTTGAATATGAAAATAACGCAAAATTTGGGCGGCAATATCGTATTGTCGTGCGTCAATCGGTAAGCCCAACGCCACATTTGCTTCAACCGTATCCATACCCTTATCTTGATTGTGATAGGCTCGAATTTTGTTTGCCAAGCCGATTCCGCGACCTTCTTGGCGTAAGTAAATAATCAGCCCCCTACCCGCTTGTTGCACCATTTGCATGGCGGTTTCTAACTGCGAACCGCAATCGCAACGCACAGAATGAAAAGCGTCCCCTGTTAAACATTCGGAATGCAAACGCACTAACGGCGGTTCTTCTATCGTTAAATCGCCTAAAAACAAAGCGGCGTGTTCCAAGTTATTGCTATCGACAAAACCTATCATTTGAAATTCGCCATAAACAGTCGGCAAGCGACATGCTGGCGTAGTGATGAGTGTGTTCATATTCAAAATCCTTTTTCAGGCAGCCTGAAAGTGTTGTAATAAGTGTTCTATGCTATCACACAAAACAATCGCCAAACCCAACGCCCATGCGAATTGTTGATTATCGATTGTTTGTGAAACAGCGTTTTCGCCATATACCACACCCAAAACGCTACCTGTTTCGGTGCAAATCGGCAATGCCCAACATTGCATATTATTTGGATAAAATTCAGCCGACAACTCGCCATTTTGCACCCATTCATCGGTGCATTTCACTTGATTAAACCACGCCGATAAGGCAACTCGTGCGGCTAAATGCTGATGAGCGGTTTGATTATTTACGGGCATTGTTGAAATTTGTGGCTTGCCACTGTGCGACACTCGGATAATCTCTTGATTATTCAATAAAAAAATGGATAAAGAAGACGATAATAAATGCGTTTTTACCGTATCACAAACCGCAAATAAACAACACAGTGTATCTTCCATATTTTCAGGCAGCCTGAACGACAAATCCACTTCATCCTGTTTCCAAATATTTGATTTATCTATGCTTTCTATATTAGCCTGTATTAAAAGAATACCTAAAACCTGTGCCGTATCTTTGACCATATTGTCATCAATATCAATGCCTTGTTCTAGTAAATATGAGCGAATGCGTTGTTTCATAGGATAAATGGAATAAATCAAAGCATGTAAATGGGTGTGCTTATGCGTTTTTTCAAGTGTTTCAGGCAGCCTGAAACTATCCCTTTATACCGTCCGCTCTTGGTTTGGTAAGCCAAGGGGCGTAGCGGAAGATGAAAATGGCTAACGACATAGCAAACAGCACAGCAGATATGGTGATTAGGGGCTGATAGGCATTATCCATAAATGTGGCACTAATGCGAACAAATGTGGCACAAATCATCAGCAAAAATGCAGCAGGCATTCCTTTTGGGGCTGGATAAATGGCTCGTCCTGTGTGTCCTGCGGCGGTGCGTGTCATCATACCGACAGTTAAGCAACCTATGCCACCTACGGCAATAAAATGTGTGCCTACACTTACCGCAAGTGGCAAGGATAAAAAGTAAAAACCCAAACAAATCAATCCGATAGCGGTTAATGTGTAACCTGCAAATAAAATCCACAACATTGGTTCGCGAAAAATGGCTTTGTGTAACCAACGCACAATTTGAATAATGGATAATATTCCAGCCAAAATACATAATATGCCTGATAAAACAGGAGTTGCCTGAAAAATAATTAATAGGGCGGCAAATAAAGGCAATAATAAGGCAAATAAAATAAGTTTTGGGTGATTTTTGGCTTGTGGTATATTTAATTTGCGTGCGGTAAAAAATGGAATAACACGACTGCCGATAAAACCAATAAATCCTGATACCAGTATTAAACCAGACAGCAATCCGTTTAATAATAAATCATATTTTTGCAAAAATAAAAATAGATGAAATATTAAATGTAATAATCCAAAAATAAATAATGCAAAAGCGGCAATATAATTGTGTTTATTTTTTTTGTAAATTAACATTTGTAACATAGAAAAAGCGGCAATCCAAAAAAATAAAACACCACAAATTCCTGATATTACAGTAGTTTGTGCATAAAATACGGTAACACGGGAGATAAGCCATAATACGGTTAATAATATTAAAAATTTGCCGTTTTTTGCAGGTAATCCAGTCCAGTTTGGTACTGCAGTATGTAAAAAGCCAACAATAATTGCCCCTGCATAACCCCATATCATTTCATTGGCATGCCAAAAATAATTCGGTAAGGCATGCGTTCCATTAAAACCAAAACCCCATAATAATATGGATAATATTCCATAAATGGACGCTAATAAATACATAGGACGAAACGCCATTGCCCAAAATGCTGATTTAATCATTTTATAATCCTTATGTAGTCGTTAAACTTCAAAATAATAACAGGCGGCAAGCCGCAGATAGTATAAATAATACGGCACGGCTCGGCATACGCATTAGTGTTTTAGAAGTTTAACGACTATAATAATGCAATAAATAATAAAACACTCAATACAATTTCTAAAATACCAATCGTTTTAATTGAAATATTTTTACCTTTACGAATAAAACTTGGAACTAAGATCGCTCTGAACAATAATAAAATCCACAGTATAATCAGAAAATAATGTGTATGATGATAAATAAAAATAATCATTAAAGATATTATATGAAAACTAATTGAAAAACAAAAATATTTAAGCGATTTTCTTTCTCTAATATTTGTTTTTACATAAAAAACTGTACCTGCAAAATACATAAATACAATAATTGTTAGCCAAATAATATATATAGGTAAATCAGCATTTTTAACTTGATACGCAATCGGCAACATTAAAGACGCAAATAAAACCGTAGCCATACCTGATAATAAAGAGCGTTCTTTGCCTATTTTGGCTTGATATAATGTAAAAATTGATAATAAAAACAAAGGAATAAACCAAGCAATCAGTAGCGGACGCATAAGCAACAAAATACTACCTGTCAAAGTGGTTAAAATGCCATAGGTTATTATGGCTGGGCGATAGCGAGTTGCATAGTTATGCCGCAAAAAACCGACAAGAGCGAAAAATAAAAAATACGCCGCAAACCACGAAACTAACAGCAAAATATGTGCTGGCACAAAACCGCTGTAACACAAGCCCAACAACGGCGGCAGGCTTATCATCGCCCAACCGCCGTGGTAATTTGGCAACCAGCCAGTTTGGCGTAAATTTATGCTACTCATTCAAGGCACGCGGAAATAATAATTCGTTTTCAATGTCGATATGGTCTAACAAATCATCACGAAATTGTTGCAAAATTTCATACAGTTGCCGCCAGTTACCAGCCGCATTTTCAGGCAGCGTTAAATCATTAGTTAAATCAGATAGTTGCGATAAAGATGCTTGATGATTATCATGCTCCATCATCATCACACGCACAGGCATAGTCGCCATTTGCCCGCGTCCAGCATTAATCAGCGGAAACAAAACCTGCTCTTCTTTTTGCAAATGATTTTCCAAATCTTGTGCAAATGTTTGCAAAAAAGACAATAAATCAGACGGAAAATCAGCATACTCGCTACACGCCCCTGCCAACGGCAAAATATTGGCAAACTGTTGCCGATGAACTTCATGATAGCGTTGTAAAATATGCTCAATAATCAAAGACAAAGGCGAATTTTGATAAATGTGAAATTTGGGGTTCATACTTAATTGATTACATTGGTCAAGATTGACGGCATAATAGCATATTTTCAGGTAGTTTGAGACTTTTATTCTGATTTTATTTAGGTAGCCTGAAAATATAGGCTCGTTTGCCATAGCAAGGAGATTATAGTCGATAAACTTCAAACGAAGAAAAGGCGGAATGTCTGCGACAGTATAACTAATACAGCAAGACAAACCAACGCATTATCATTTTGAAGTTTATCGACTATACAACGACTATACAATTTAATGGGGTTACCACGATTGCTTACGCAATCTCGCAACGACACAGGAATTAGCGGTAAAACTGCTAATTCCTGTCTGTCGGCTCGTAATGACAATATCTCTTTTTTCAGGCAGCCTGAACGCCGCTTGTGCCTGACGCTGGGCGGTTTTTAAATTGTTCTGCCTGAATGGCGGTTAAGGCAATGGTATAGACAATATCGCCCACTAATGCACCGCGTGATAAGTCATTCACAGGTTTATTTAAGCCTTGCAACATCGGCCCTACGCTCAATACATTTGCACTGCGTTGCACCGCTTTGTAGGTGCAGTTGCCTGTGTTTAAATCGGGGAAGATAAACACGGTGGCTTGCCCTGCAACTTTGCTTTCTGGGGCTTTTTGTTTGCCTACACTTGGCACGCTTGCCGCATCATATTGCAAAGGTCCGTCAATCAGCAAATCGGGGCGTTTTTCGCGGGCGAGTTTTGTGGCTTCAATCACTTTTTCCACATCTTCGCCTGTGCCTGAATTGCCTGTGGAATAAGAAATCATCGCCACGCGTGGCTCAATGCCAAAAGCAATGGCTGAATCGGCAGATTGAATGGCAATATCGGCTAACTCTGCCGCTGTCGGTTTGGGATTAACCGCACAATCGCCATAGACCAAAACTTGGTCGGGCATTAACATAAAGAAGACGCTGGACACCAAAGACGCGTCAGGTGCGGTTTTAATCACTTGCAAAGCGGGGCGAATGGTGTTCGCTGTGGTATGCACTGCACCTGACACCAAACCATCAACTTCGTTTAATGCCATCATCATTGTGCCGACAAAAACGCTGTCGGTTAAGGCTTCACGGGCTTTTTCTTCTGTCATGCCTTTGGCTTTTCGCATTTCAACCAAAGGTGCAACATAATTTTGTGCAATTTCCGCAGGGTTAATAATTTCAAGGCTTTCAGGCAGCGTTAAATTCATCTGTTTGGCGACATTTTCCACTTCCGTGCGGTCTGCCAAAAGCACACATCGTGCAATGCCTTTGTTTTGACAAATCACGGCAGCGGCAATCGTGCGTGGCTCTGCACCTTCGGGCAGAACAATGCGTTTATTCGCACGGCACGCCTGTTCCATCATATTACTGCGGAAAGCCGCAGGCGACACACGGCTGGTTTCTGCTTTATCCACGCAATCACGCAGAGCGTCCGCAAATAAACTGTGCCAGTCGCCGTCTTTATCATTTGGCATTGTGCCCAAACACGGCACGGCGTTTTCACCCATTAACTCACGGATTTTCTTAACAAAAATATCCGCGTCTGCTTGGTTGCGAACCAAAACAAAACCAGCCACACCCACATCGGCAAATTCATTTGCCCCAGTTTTTAAGTGCAGAACCACATCTTCGGGTTCGTGTTCAGACGCGTCAATCACCAAAATCACTTGGGCGTTTAATTCTTTGGCAATCTCGCGATTTTTCGCAAACAAAAATGGGCGTTTGTTAGACGGTGTTAAACCCTCAACCACAACCGTATCGCAATCGGCAAGGAGTTTATAGCGAGCGTAGATTTCATCAATAAAATCATCGCCCTGAATAAAAAAATCTTCCACAGAAGTTAAGGGCATTAAAGGCGGCAAGGCAGTATTGAACTTTTCCTGCGCTTCACGAAAAATGCGTTCGGCAGATTTGCGTTCGGCAGCAAACATCAAACAGCCCACAACACGACCCAAGCGTTTGCACGCCCGTGCAACAGCATAAGCAGGATACGCAGTGGCAGCGGATTTGTTCAAAGAAACGGTGAGAAAAACACTCATTTTTGGCACTCCTGTTGTTGTACGATTTTCAAAGGTGAGATTTTAACCTGTATTGCCCTTGCACAAAAGCATAAAACCCTTTTCAGGCAGCCTGAAAAGGGTATTCACTTGAAATAATTGCGGATTTTTTTATGCGTTCAGGCAGCCTGAATTGAAATGAGCGTAGGGTGTGCGTGTTTTGTTGTGGAAACACCACTTTCTGTTACCATAATTTAATTTCCAATTATTGAGAATGTTTTAAAAAATCTTTCTGTATCCAATGGTAAAAGAAACAGAAAACCACGCTGTTTAATATTAAATAAACAGCAAAAATTCGTAAGTTTTTTTGTTGCCTTGAAAACTTATTGATGAAATAATCATAACCATAAATAATTTTATCGTTATGTTTTATTTCATAAATAATTTTCTCATCATTTAAAAAAGGAACAATAAAACCTGAAAACTCGGCATATTTTATTGAAATATTTTGACCATATTGATTATCAGCACCAAAATATTGTTTAAATTCATCATAACAATCATCATCATCTATAAAAGAACATTGAAAACTTCTTTCCTGTTTATCTTTCTGTAAAGTAATCTTTCTATTACTATACTTACCAACATTAATAGAAGGAATATGTTTTCCTGAATAATTATTTAAATCGTTGTAAGTTACATTAACATTTTTTATTAACATCCAGTCAGATGATAAAAACCAAACGGTAGTTAAACATATTGTAATAATGAAAAAAGTTTTTTTATTGTATTTTATTTTTTCATATTCATCATTTTTCATAGATATTAACAATGCAATAAAAATTGCAATAGCAATAGTAAGATTAACATCTAAAATAAAAGATAATAAAATAAGAATAATATTTTGAATAATAAATACCATAATAAATTTTTTCTTAATAGAAATATCACGCCATTTAATCATTTTTTGTATTCCTTAATTAAAAAATAATTCAATAAAACATTTTCAGGCAGCCTGAAAATTAAAATAATACTAAACGAGTGGGCAACCAGTTGCCCCCCCGACTAACTTCTTCTTTCACACACAAAATGAGCAATAGCGTGCAGTATTTCGCTATTGGGTATGGATTTTATGCTTTCAGTCGCACGCAAACACAGGGTTTGAGCATATTGTTCTGCCGTTTCAATGCCCATAAACGACACAAAAGACGGCTTATTGTTGTCTGCATCTTTGCCTGCCGTTTTGCCCAAAGTTTGGCTATCTGCTCTTGCGTCCAAAATATCATCAACCACTTGAAACGCCAAGCCCAAATCAGCGGCGTAACCATCTAATTTTTCAAGCATATCATCTGCCACATCAAAACACGCCAAAGCCCCCAAACGCACGCTGGCACGAATTAACGCCCCCGTTTTCAATGCGTGCATATTTTCCAACGCGGGCAAATCAGGCAATAAGCCCACTACCGATAAATCAATCGACTGCCCGCCTGCCATACCCAAACTACCCGCCGCATTCGCCAAAGTGCGTAATGACTGCAAGCGTTGATAAGCAGGCAAAGCATTGTCTTGCGTTAAAACTTCAAACGCTAATGTTTGCAAAGCGTCCCCAGCCAACAAGGCTTGTGCTTCGCCAAACGCCTTATGACAAGACGGCTTGCCACGCCGCATATCGTCATCGTCCATACACGGCAAATCATCGTGAATTAAAGAATAAGCGTGAATCATTTCCACAGCGGCAATCGCCTGCGATAAAGCGGTTTCATCATAGCGTCCTAACTCGCCAGCGGCAACCACTAATGCCGCCCGCAAGCGTTTGCCGCCGCCTAATGTGGCGTATCGCATCGCTTGGTGCAGAATTTCAGGCGATTGATTGTCAAGCGGCAAAAAGCGATTTAACGCCATTTCTGTTTGGGCTTGAACTTTCGTTTGCCACGCTTTGAAGTTTAATGATTTCATTTAAAAAGGAATTTCGTGGTTATCGTGATTGACATTGCCCCACAATTCATCACTTGCAGGAGCTGGCTTATCCGCTTTGCGAGCCGCTTTGGTCTTGACAGTGGCGGCTTGTGGCGGATTATCCAAATCCACAGGGACAAGTTCTTCGTTATCTAAAATATGCAATTTCTGCTCCACTTCGGCAAGTTTTTGCCGACAAAACTGCACTAATTTTCGCCCTTCTTCATAATTTTTCAAAGCATCTTCCAAAGGCGTTTCATTGCTTTGAATTTGCTGGGTTAATTCTTCCAAGCGAGCGATTGCGTCTTCAAATGATTTCGGTGTTTTCGACATTTGCTTTTTATTGATAATAAAATAAAAAGCGTTATTGTACCATTTTTGGAGATAATTAAAATTGTAGAGGCAACATGTTTCCCACACATTTTAATCCACATTTTCAGGTTGACGGCAAATTATTCAAGATAATTTTTATTAACTAATTGAAAGTGTTGCAGGAATTTCTTTTTGCAAATATAAGCGATTGATTAAGTTTAGGTTAAGTTTATTACAATAATTTACGCACTATATTTTGTTGTATTTTCACAGACATTTGGGGAAGAAATGGGAAAAACGCTCCGTTTTCTACTTTTGATAACGGTTTTAATCACTTCTACGGCGACTTTTGCGGCGGATAAAAATAAAAAGAAAACTCGCCCTAATCGCCCGCCTGTGGCTGAATGCCGTTCAGACGCTTGCGAAATCACACATCAGCGAGCCATACGCATTGCTCAAAACTATGTGTATAAAGCATTCCGCGTTAAAGGACGGGTGAGCGAAGTGGAATACAAACGCCGCTATGTTGGTCCAAATTATTACGAAGTTGAAATCAAAGACCGCAGGGGACACGAATACGAAATCCGCATTAACGCCCGCACAGGCAAAGTGATTGGCACCAAAGTAGATTTAGATTAACGCTTGTTTTTATTGAAAAAACAAGCGTTTTTTGATTTTCAGGCAGCCTGAATATCTTTTAGCAACCAGTACTGCACTGCGACAATGGTTTTGACATCAGCAATTTCGCCGTTTTGCAAGGCTTTTTGTGCTTCGTCTTTGCTTAATTCCCGCAACTCTAACCATTCATCTTCGTCAGGTTTGAGCGTACTGTTACGATTTAAGTTTTTGGCTTGGTAAAGATACAATTTTTCGTCCGAAAAACCTGCGGAAGTGTAGAATGTGTAAATTAAA
>JAFWRB010000030.1 GCA_017508845.1 Neisseriaceae bacterium
AAGGGCATTTGTATGAGTGGCAAGTCTGGCGGAAAATACAGCACACGCACACAATCTTGCGTTTCGCCATAATCTAACCCTGCATAATCATAAAAAAACAACAAATGCCCTTGCTTGGGTAGAAGATTTTCTTTATCTAAATCAGCCACTTCCGATAAATTAAATTGAGCCATAAACGCCAAAGGTCTATCAAATGGCACACTGCCGTCATCTATGTCATCGTCTTCATTTTCAATCACCCCATTTTCATAGTTTTTCAACGCTTCATCAGACAAAAATAGCGACATCATTTTGTGTTGCATTTTCATCACCCCTGCCATTTGGGGTAAATTTTTTAAGTGATGTTCATAAACGAATTGCCTATGCGAAGGGCTTTGCATTTTTTTGGGCGTAATTTCACATTGCTGGCATAAATTTGGTATTTCCTTTTCAGCCATTGCCACAAGCCGTGCCACTTCTTCATCGCTTGCGTCAGGCGGCAGATTAAACTGCGACACAAATTCAGGCGTACATTTTTCATATTCCGCCATTAAGGCGTTGGGAGACGGATAATTAGTCGGCTCTTGTTGGTATTCAGCAGGAGCATCTTTATAGCCATACGAACCGCCGCCTTGAACGCGTGGCCACATAAAATCCGCTGGCACATCAGGACAACCGCCGATTTTACTTGCTCTTATGGCAAGCGGCTGTTCTGCCTTTTTGAATTGAATGCGAATTTCAGGACGGCGATTTTGTTCCAACCAGTCCAAAATTTCTTGGCGTTTGTTTGACATAAAAATACTCCTTATGATGATTTGATGAACAGTGTTGTTTATGAGTACAGACTGTAAAGTCTGTACTCAATCATATATGATTGAGCGTTGTTTGAAAATGTTTTTCAGGCTGCCTGAAATAAAAAACCGTCTATTCTTGAAATAGACGGTTTATCTCAACACAACAACTACTCAATCTTGCGTTCTACTTCGATAATTTCAAAGAACTCTAAATAGTCGCCCTCGATAATGTCGTTGCAGTTTTTAATGGTTAAGCCACACTCAAAGCCTTTTTTAACTTCTTTCACATCGTCTTTAAAGCGTTTGAGTGATTCTAATTCGCCGGTGAAAATCACCACATTATCACGCAGCAAGCGGACTTTTGCATCTCGTTTCACCAAGCCTTCGGTTACCATACAGCCCGCAATGTTGCCGACTTTGGAAATGGAAATCACTTGGCGAATTTCGGCTAAACCTAAAACTTGTTCTTTTTCTTCGGGCGAGAGCATGCCGCTCATCGCGGCTTTTACATCGTCTATCACATCGTAAATAATGTTGTAATAGCGAATTTTCACGCCCTCGTTTTCGGCTAACTTTCTGGCTCCGCCGTCTGCACGCACATTAAAGCCAACAATCACCGCTTCACTGGCTAATGCCAAATTGACATCGGACTCGGTAATGCCGCCCACGCCGCTGTGAATAATGTTGATTTTAACTTCTTCGTTCGACAGTTTATTCAGGCTGCCTGAAAGTGCTTCGTATGAACCTTGTACATCGGCTTTGATGATAATCGGCAAGGATTGCACTTCGCCACTTTCCATATTGGTGAATAAGTTTTCCAACTTGGCTGCTTGTTGTTTCGCCAAACGCACATCGCGGTATTTGCCTTGACGGAACAGGGCAATTTCGCGTGCTTTTTTCTCGTCTGCCAATACGATGGCGTCTTCACCTGCGTTTGGCACATCGGATAAACCCAAAATTTCCACAGGTATGGAAGGTCCTGCTTCTTTGATTTCTTTACCGTTTTCGTCCAACATCGCACGCACTTTACCAAACGCCGTGCCTGCTAACAGCATATCGCCTTTTTTCAGGGTGCCTGATTGCACTAACAATGTAACCACAACGCCACGCCCTTTGTCCAAACGCGATTCCACAATAATGCCTTTGGCAGGAGCCGCCACAGGGGCTTTCAATTCCAAAACTTCGGCTTCTAACAGCACTGCGTCTAACAATGCGTCTATATTCAAACCTTTTTTGGCTGAAATATTGATACATTGCACATCACCGCCCCACTCATCAGGCACAATGCCATATTGCGTGAGTTCTTGGCGAATTTTCTCTGGGTTCGCCGCTTCTTTGTCGATTTTATTGACTGCCACCACAATCGGCACGCCTGCGGCTTTGGCGTGGTTAATCGCCTCAATCGTCTGTGGCATCACACCGTCATCGGCAGCCACAACCAAAATCACAATATCTGTGGCTTGGGCACCACGAGCCCGCATTGCGGTAAAGGCTTCGTGTCCTGGTGTGTCCAAGAATGTAATCACGCCTTTATGCGTTTGTACATGATACGCCCCGATATGTTGCGTAATACCGCCTGCTTCACCTGCAACCACAGTGGTGCGGCGAATATAGTCAAGAAGCGAAGTTTTACCGTGATCCACGTGCCCCATCACCGTTACCACAGGCGGGCGTGGCAGTTTTTCGGCTTCAATATGTTCGCCGTCCGTATCCAAAAATGCTTCTGGATCGTCCGCTTCTGCCGCCTTGCCGATATGTCCCATTTCTTCCACCACAATTAAGGCGGTTTCTTGGTCTAACACTTGGTTAATGGTTACCATCAGACCCATTTTCATCAAGGCTTTAATCACTTCAACGGCTTTAACTGCCATTTTGTGAGCAAGTTCTGCCACCGTAATGGTTTCAGGCACTACTACTTCATGCACCACAGGTTCAGTCGGTGCTTGGAAACCGTGTTGATTTTCCACTTTCGGCAATTTTTTGCCTTTTTTCGCACCACGCCATTTGTCCGAATCCAAGTCTATATCTTGATTGCGACCTTTGACTTTACCGCCACGGCGTTGTTCTCTATCGTCTCGATCGTTATTGTTATTGCCTTTGCGTTTGCCTTTATCAGGACGGCTTTGAGAGCGATTATCATCATTTTCAGGGGCTGCCTGAACAGTTTTTTGTGCCACCGCTTTGGCTTTTTCTTGATTTTTATTTTTCTCTTTATCTTTATTCTTGGCTTTGGCTTCCGCTTTTTTATTATCAGTAGGCTTGGCACTTCTTAACGCCGCTTCTTTTTGCTGTTGAGCGGTTTTCTTTTCTTCTTCCGCACGCAATTTAGCGGCGGCTTTGCGTTCTTCTCGCTCTTGTTTTTGACGCATCAAAGCCGCTTGTGCTTCACGCATTGCCGCCGCACGGCGTTCTTCTTCCGCACGGCGAGCCATTTCTTCATCGCTGATAATCGGTTGCGGCACAGCAGGTGCGGACGGTTTTGCCGATTTGGCTTTTTTCTCCGCCTTATCTTTATTGTCTTTATTCGCCGATTTTTTGGCTTTTTTCGGTTTGTCTTCCGCTTTATTATCCGCCGATTTTTCAGGCGATTTTTCAGGCAGCCTTTTTTCCGCTTTGGGTTTTTCGGCTTTTTCGACTTTTTCTACTTTTTCCTGTTTTTCTGCTGGCACTTCTTCTTTTTTCACTGCCACAGGTTTTTCAGGCAGCCCTTTTTCTTCTTTTTTATCAACCACTTCTGGTTCAGGTTGTGCTTTTTCAGGCGAAGACACAACCGCAGGTTTTTCTTCTGTTTTAGGCGGTATCACTTCTGCCGCAGGAGCAGCAGTCGCCGCAGGCGTTTCATCAATCGGCGGCACAATCACACGGCGTTTGCGACGAGTAACCACTTCCACACCTGCCACCGTGCTGTGTTCTTCCTTATTTCGCGTTCTGACTTCTTTATTGTCTGCCATTTTCGCACTCCCTACATCATTCAAACCAACCCGATTGCGTGCGTGCCTGCATAATCACATCGGCGGCGGTATCGTTATCCACGCCTGTAATTTCCACCAACTCATCGGTAGATAATTCGGCTAAATCGTCCAAATTGTTAATTTCCGCATTCAGCAAATCCAACAACATTTGACGGTCTTCGCCACACAAGACTTTTAAGTTTTCATCGGCGTTATTGAGTTTTTCTTCATCGGCAACCGATTGAGCCAACATCGCGTCTCTGGCTCTTGTGCGTAAAATCACCGCTGTGGGTTCGTCAATGCCGTCAATTTCCAACATTTCTTCCAACGGCACATACGCCACACCTTCCAAAGAATCAAAGCCTTCTTGCACCAAAATTAAAGCAGTTGCTTCTTCAATGTTTAATTTATCCATAAACATTTTGGTTAAAGCACGGTCTTCGGCGTTGTAGCGTTCTTCGGCTTCGGCAACGGTTAAGATATTCAAATTCCAGCCTGTTAATTCCGCCGCCAAACGCACATTTTGACCGCCGCGACCGATTGCCATCGCCAACTGGTCTTCTGCCACCACCACATCAACTGCGTGACGGTCTTCATCAATTAAAATTCGCGTAACCGCCGCAGGGCTTAAAGCGTTGATAATAAATTGAGCAGGTTCAGGCGACCACAACACCACATCAATATTTTCGCCTGCCAACTCTTCTGTAACCGCTTTCACACGGCTTCCCTTAACACCGATACAAGTGCCTTGCGGGTCTATGCGTGGGTCGCCCGATTTCACCGCAATTTTGGCACGCAAACCAGGGTCGCGTGCTACGGCTTTAATTTCCAACAAACCGTCTTCAATTTCAGGCACTTCCATTTCAAACAGTTTCACCAAAAACTCTTTGGCAGTGCGGCTTAAAATCACCGTAGAACGATTATTGTGCTGACGAATTTCACGGCAGAACGCACGAATACGGTCGCCTGTGCGGAATTTTTCGCGTGGAATTAAATGTTCGTTCGGAATAATCGCATCTAACTTGCCGATTTCCACAATCACGCCATTTTTTTCTATGCGTTTAACCGTGCCTGTAACCAAACTTTCTTGGCGTTGCAAAAATTCATTCAAAATTTGCTCGCGTTCGGCATCACGAATGCGTTGCAAAATCACCTGTTTGGCGGTTTGAGCACTAATGCGACCAAATTCAGCCGCCTCAATCGGCTCTTCATAAAACTCGCCTATTGCCATTTTCAAGCCGTAATCTTCTTCTACCGCCTCATCAATTTTTTGTTTGTATGGGTCGGTATAATCTTCGGCAGACACAATTTCCCAGCGGCGAAATGCTTTGTATTCCCCAGTTTCACGGTCGATTGACACACGCACATCAAAGCGTTCGTTACCAGGTTGCTTACGCACTGCTCCTGCTAACGCAAATTCCAAAGCGTCAAACACAATATCTTCGCTGACATTTTTTTCACCAGCCAACGCTTCTGCCAACAATAAAAATTCACGACTCATTTGTTTTTTACTCCTAAAAAATTTTCAAAAATTCCGTAGAGTGGGTCTTCGACCCACCACAAAACCGCAGGTTTTGGTTATAGGGCTTTTAGCCCACCAAATAACGCCGATAGGCGTTGCGGTTAAACAGTTTCAGGCTGCCTGAAAGCACTTCCCGTGCAGGGAATACGCTGCCCGAAAAATAAAACCTGTCATTGCGAGATTTTTCCATAGGAAAAATCGTGGCAATCCCCTTAACATTTAGGTAGATTAACCCTTTCAGGCTGCCTGAAATGGTTTGTTCTATAAGCACCTACGGTGCTTTGGTGGGTTGAAAACCCACCCTACATATCTAAAATTCAGGTTTTAAGCGTGCTTTTTCGATATTATTCACAGCAATCGCCACATCACTTCCATCAACCGTTAAAGTTAATGTATTGTTTTCAAAGTGTTTTATCACGCCCACAAATTTTTTTCGCCCATTTTCAGGCAAACGCAATTTAACTGTGGCTTTTTCGCCGATAAAACGCACAAAATCCTTTTCCTTTTTCAGCACCCTATCCAAGCCAGGGGACGACACTTCCAAGCGTTCGTAATCCACATTTTCTACCATAAACAAACGGCTTAAATGATTGCTCACAAACGCACAATCATCAACCGTAATGCCGCCGTCTTTATCAATAAAAATGCGTAAAGTGCCGTTGTGCGTCATTTCCACATCCACACACTCATAACCTAACGGCGGCAAAGTTTTGTCTAATAATTGTTCAATATTCATATGCTATATTCTTGTTTTGCCATAAAAAAATGGGACGCCTGGCGACCCATTCCCGAAAAATCAATTACGAAAACCCGTTGATTGTATCTTATTTTTTAGAAAAAATAAAGTGCTTTTTGTGCGTTTCAGGCAGCCTGAAAGCATATTATTTAACAAAAAAAGTTCTTGCCCCAGTAAAACGGCTTGCGTAATATTTATCGCTTAAATAATTGATTTTAATTGAACTTTTACGACTTGGTGCGTGGATAAAACGGTTTTCGCCAATGTATAAGCCCACATGCGAAAATTTTTTGCCATTGGTATTAAAAAACACCAAATCGCCCACTTGTAACTGATTTTTGTTAATCACTTTACCTGCTGCCGCCATATCGTGTGCGGTGCGTGGCAGGGACACATTCAGCGTTTCGCGATACACAAATTGCACCATACCGCTGCAATCAAAGCCTGTACTGCGATTGCTACCGCCAAAGCGATATGGCGTGCCGATTAGGCTCATACTTTGCAACATCAATTCGCTTGACGCAGTGGCGTGGTCAATGTGCGTAATGCGAACGGTTTTGGCTATGGTTTGAGAACGCGTCTTTGCAGGCGATTTTGCCGCAGGCGGTGTCGAACTCGAACACGCCGCCAAAGCAATCGTTAATAGAATACAACAAGATAATCGCAACACTTTTTTCCTTTATTCAGGCTGCCTGAAAAATCTGCAACCGTTTATAATACGCATATTTTTTAAAACACCTAAATATTATGAATGCCGAACCCATTCGCCTATCCAAACAAATGGCTCAACTGAAAATGTGTTCTCGCCGTGAAGCCGATGAATACATTGAAAAAGGCTGGGTTTTTGTTAATGGCAAGCCTGCCGTTTTGGGGCAGAAAGTATTGCCGCAAGACAAAATAGAATTATTAACCCCTGCACGGCAAAATATTCAAAACAAAATCACCGTTATTTTACATAAACCAGTGGGTTTTGTCAGTAGCCAGCCTGAAAAAAATTATTTATCTGCCTTATCGTTAATTACTGCGGATAATTTTTACGCAAAAAATAATGAACAACCGCCCAAACTCCCCTTAAAAGGATTAGCACCAGCAGGACGATTAGATATTGATTCTACTGGATTATTGGTGCTGACGCAAAACGGTGTGATTGCCAAAAAAATTATCGGCGAAGATGCCACAATAGATAAAGAATATTTGGTGCGTATTGCAGGAAAATTAGATGATAACGGCTTAAAATTGCTTAATTTTGGCTTATCTTTGGACGGCAAAAAACTCAAACCTGCGATTGTTACGCGTCAGAATGAACAGCAATTAAAATTTATTTTACAAGAAGGCAAAAAACGCCAAATTCGCCGTATGTGTGAATTAGTGGGTGTCAAAGTGATTGGCTTAAAACGGGTTCGCATTGGTAAAGTCAAACTTGCCGATTTACCTTTGGGCAAATGGCGAGTTTTGTCGCATAACGAACGGTTTTAAATGGTTTCAGGCAGCCTTACTCATTCGACGAAAACGCAAAAAACCTTTCGCCTGAAAGATTATTCAAAATCGTCTATAATGGCGGACTTATTTAATCAATCGAACAATTTGCAAAATGAACGCACAAGACAAAACCACGCATTTTGGTTATCAAACCGTGAATGAAAACGACAAAGCAGGCAAAGTGGCTGATGTTTTTCATTCCGTTGCTAAAAAATACGACATTATGAACGATGTAATGAGCGTGGGCTTGCACCGTGTGTGGAAGTCTTTTACGCTGAACACCGCTGGCGTTCGCACTGGTGCAAAAGTGTTGGACATTGCAGGCGGCACAGGTGATTTAGCGAAAGGTTGGGCAAAACGCGTGGGCAACACGGGCGAAGTGTGGCTCACCGATATTAACTCGTCTATGCTGACAGTCGGACGCGACCGCTTGCTCAACGAGGGCAAAATTCTGCCTGTGGCGTTGGCAGACGCGGAAAAACTGCCTTTTCCTGATAATTATTTCGACTTGGTATCGGTGGCGTTTGGCTTACGCAATATGACGCACAAAGATGTGGCATTGCAGGAAATGTGCCGTGTGTTAAAACACGGCGGCAAGTTGCTGGTGTTGGAGTTTTCCAAAATTTACGAACCTTTGCAAGGGGTGTATGATTTTTATTCGTTCAAATTCCTGCCCACATTCGGCAAAATTATTGCAAAAGATTCAGAGAGTTATCAATATTTAGCCGAATCAATCCGCATGCACCCCGACCAAGAAACGCTGAAACAAATGATGTTAGACGCAGGTTTTGCAACAGTGGATTATCACAATATGAGTGCAGGCATTGTGGCATTGCATAAAGGTATTAAAGCATAAGTATTTGTTTTACATAATAAAAATGCTTGTTTTTTGATATAAAACAAGCGTTTTTGTTTTTCAGGCTGCCTGAAAACATAGATTTTTTAAATGTCACACGGATTGGAAATTGCTAACGCAATTTCTTTAAAATCAAAGAAAGAAACGGCGTTAGCCGTTTCCAATCCGTGTGATAATAAAAAAACAGAATAATTACAGTAAATTAAAGAGTTTTCAGGCAGCCTGAAAATCAATGATTACTGCTTTTTACC
>JAFWRB010000031.1 GCA_017508845.1 Neisseriaceae bacterium
CACTAATTAACTTGCCTTGCGGATATTTGCGTTGAAAATGCAAACCACGCACCACGCCATAATGCGAAACGCTGATATTTTCCTGCACAAAACCAGTTTCAGGCAGCCATTTATCTCGCCACAACTCCATGACTTCCCCCCGATTGTCTGGGTGTGAAGTTAAGGTAATGAGTTTTAAGTCAAAGGGTAAGTTTTTGATATTCATTGTTTTTTATATATTTCAGGCTGCCTGAAAGGCTTATCGAAGCGTTATCTAAAACGACAATATTTGTTAGCGACTTGTCGCTTACAAATATGTCGCCCAGAGTGTTGGCGTTGAGTCTCGTTTTGCCTGATAAGGCAAAACTCAAATAACTGCTCACTTCTCACTGCTCACTGCTCACTGTTTTTTCCCACACCAACAAGGCATGATTGCGTTTGCCGCGTTTAATCAGCGTATATTTGCCAAACGCTTGGGCGGTTTTGTCTAATAAATATAAATCATCGGGTTTTTCGGGGGCATGGTTGGGGTTGTTTGCCGTAGGCGTTTTGCCGTTAATCAACACTGCCGATGATTTCACAAACTGGCGTGCGTCTTTGTTGGAACTTGCCAAGCCTGTTTTGACTAACGCTTCAACCACATTCAGGCTGCCTGAAACGGTGTGCGTGGGCAAACCGTCTAATGCTAATTGTGCAAAATCGTTTTCGGTTAAATCGCCGATTTGTCCGTCAAATAGGCTTGCTGAAATTCTTTGGGCAGCGGTTAAAGCGTCTTCGCCGTGAATGAGTCGTGTCATTTCGCAGGCTAAAATGCGTTGTGCTTGCGGTTTTTCGTTTGACGCAATATCCGCTTGTTCAATTTTGTTAATTTCTTCAACCGATAAAAATGTAAAGTATTTCAAGAACTTATAAACATCGTCATCGGCGACTTTAAGCCAAAATTGATAAAATTGATAAGGCGAAGTTTTGCTTGCCGACAACCACACCGCACCGCTTTCGGTTTTGCCGAATTTGGTGCCGTCTGATTTGGTAACCAAAGGCAAGGTTAAGCCAAATACGGCGTTTTGGTTTAAGCGGCGAGTCAAATCAATGCCTGCGGTAATGTTGCCCCACTGGTCAGAGCCGCCGATTTGCAAAATACAGCCATAGCGTTGATTAAGTTGAGAAAAATCGTAGGATTGCAACAGGCTGTACGCAAATTCCGTAAAAGAAATGCCCACATCATCGCGTTCTAATCGCTGTTTGACGGACTCTTTATTAAGCATCGCATTAACGGAAAAGTTTTTGCCAATATCACGCAAAAAATCCAAACAATTCATTGACATAAACCAGTCTGCGTTGTTTGCCATAATCGCCGCATTGCTTCCTTCAAACGATAAAAAGGGCGATAGTTGCGTTTTGATTTTATTCACCCATTCGGCAACGGTTGCGGCACTATTGAGCGTGCGTTCAGTTGCTTTAAAACTGGGGTCGCCAATCATACCCGTGGCACCGCCGACTAATGCTATCGGCGTATGTCCTGCGTCCTGAAAGCGTTTTAAAGTCAAAACAGGCAACAAATGCCCGATGTGCAGACTGTCGGCTGTGGGGTCAAAACCGCAGTAAAGCGTAATTTTTTGTGTGTCCAAAATCTCGCCCAAAGCCGCTTCGTCTGTGGTTTGGGCAATTAAATTGCGTTGTTTTAAATCGTTAATTAAAGCGTTCATTTGATAAGTGGATTAAAAAATATAAAAAAGCGTATTATAAATGGTTTAATACCGATTTAAGTTTTTCTTATCACAATGAACGAAATTTTTTTAACTTCACTTCGTTCGTTGAACGATATTTCAGGCAGCCTGAAAATTTTATTTAGGCGTGCTTTTCACCTTAAAAAAGGAGTTTTGACTATGAAAATTCAAACCATTTCTTGTTTAGCAGTGGCTTGTGCTGTTGCTTTGTCTGGCTGCGTGATTGACCCGAATACCGGCAATCAAAAAGTGGCTAATACAGTGAAATATGGTGCAGGTGCCGCCGTTACTTGTGGCATTGTTGGTGCTTTAACACACGGTGCTAAGGGTGCAAGAAACTCTGCTTTGGCTTGCGGTGCAATCGGTGCAGGCGTGGGCGGTTATATGGATTATCAGGAAAAATTGTTGCGTGATAAATTAGCAGGCACGCAAGTTGATGTGGCAAGACAAGGCGACCAAATTACGCTGACTATGCCCGATAACATTACCTTTGCCACAAATTCAGCACAATTAAACAGCACTGTGGTTTCCACTTTAAATGATGTGGCCAATGTTTTGGCAACTTACAACGAAACCACAATCACAGTGGCAGGTCATACCGACAGCACAGGCAATGACGCAATCAATAATCCTTTGTCTGAACGCCGTGCAGCGGCGGTGTCTTCGCATTTAATTTCCAGAGGTGTGGCGGCTAATCGTATTCGTTCGGTAGGCTATGGCTCTAAAAGCCCGATTGCAGATAATGCAACCGTAGAAGGTAAAGCCAAAAACCGCCGTGTGGAAATTTTAATCAATCCACAACCGCAGTCGTAATGTGTCTATTTTCAGGCAGCCTGAAAATAAAAAACAGCGTAACTTACGCTACGCTGTTTTTATCAACCCAATTATTCGCCCTGTTTCTTGCGATAATCGGCCACTGCGGCACGAATGGCGTCTTCGGCTAAAACCGAGCAGTGGATTTTCACGGGCGGCAGTGCCAATTCTTCGGCGATTTCGCTGTTTTTAATGGCTAATGCTTCGTCTATGCTTTTGCCTTTTACCCATTCGGTTACCAAACTGGACGAGGCAATGGCTGAACCGCAACCGTAGGTTTTGAATTTGGCGTCTTCAATAATGCCGTTTTCATTCACCTTGATTTGCAATTTCATCACATCGCCGCACGCAGGAGCCCCTACCATACCTGTTCCCACGCTTTGGTCATTTTTGTCCATTGAACCCACATTGCGTGGATTTTCGTAGTGGTCAATTACTTTATCGCTGTAAGCCATTGTTGTTCCTTTACACTACCTTGTGTGTGTTCTTTCAGGCAGCCTGAAAGGGGTTATTTTACCTTGTTTCAGGCTACCTGAAATATTGAATTTATATTACAGACCTAATTTTTCCATGACAAAATCAATATCTTTATCGCCACGGCCAGACAGATTAACCAAAATATGATAATCCTTGCCCTGTGTTTTGGCTTGACGCAAGGCATACGCCACAGCGTGCGAACTTTCTAACGCAGGAATAATGCCTTCTTGGCGTGAGAGCGTAATAAATGCGTCCAAACATTCTTTATCGTCTGCAATATCGTAATGAACGCGTCCTGTGTCGTGCAACAAACAGTGTTGCGGGCCGACACCTGGATAATCCAAGCCTGACGCAATCGAATACACCGCAGCAGGCGTTCCGTCTTCGTTTTGCAAATAATAACAACGAAAGCCGTGAATTTCGCCTTTTTTACCCAATGTCAGCGTTGCCGCGTGCCGACCTTGTTTATCCAAACCGTCCCCAGCAGGTTCAACGCCTGTTAATTTCACGCTTTTATCGTCCAAAAAGGCGTTGAAAATGCCCATTGCATTGGAACCACCGCCCACGCAGGCGACTACTTCGTTTGGCAAGCAACCGTAGGCTGTCTGAAACTGTTCGCGTGCTTCGTGCCCTACAATCGACTGAAAAAACGCCACCATTTCAGGAAAAGGAGCAGGTCCCACCACCGAACCAATCGCGTACATCGTGCTTTGTGGGTCTTTCAAATAATCCGCAAACGCACTATCCACTGCTTCTTTCAAGGTTTTCGCCCCGAAAGATACAGGAATCACATTCGCTCCCAAAACTTTCATTCGCGACACATTTGGGTGTTCTTTGGCAATATCCACTTCACCCATATGAATATCGCATTCCATACCAAGCAGTGCGGCAGCCGTTGCCAAAGCCACGCCGTGCTGACCTGCTCCTGTTTCGGCAATCACTTTTTTCTTGCCCAAGCGTTTGGCAAGCAGCACTTCGCCGATACAATGATTGATTTTATGAGCCCCCGTGTGATTCAAATCTTCGCGTTTGAAATAAATATTTGCCCCATTTTTAGACAAATTGCGAGCGTGATATATGGGCGATGGTCTGCCGATATAGGTTTCACGCAAAAGTTTAAATTCTTTCAAAAATTCAGTGTCTTTCACCATTGTATGAAAGCCGTCTTCAATTTCTTGCAAAGCCGTTTTCAGTGCAGGGTGTTCAATCTTGCCGCCAAATTCACCAAAAAAACCGTTATTATCAGGTAAAACCTGTTTATTTAAGCCAATATCCATTTGATTTGTTCTCGAAAATTAGAAAAACAAGCATTTTACTCCTTTGTAGATGAGTGCAAAGGATTTTTTTAAATTAGGAACGCTTGGCAAAAATCCACTTCTGTCATTGCGAGACTTGCACAGCAAGGAGTGGCAATCTCTCTGCTATGGAAACGAAGTGGGGCAAGAATAAAAGGCGGCGAGCCAACGCATTATTGTTTTGAAGTTTAGCGACTATATCAGAAGAATGGCAAGTAACCTGCCCACTTTAACGGCATAAAAAACCTTTTAAAACCGCTCCATAATCAAATTTTCCACTTCCACAATTCGGTCTTCTAAAATAATTGAGCGGTTTTGTTGTTCGGGCGGCAGGCTTGTGCATTTGTCTAAATTCAAACCTTTGAGTTTGGGTAAATTAAAAATACTGTCAGGTATTTTTTGCAAATTGCGGCAACGGTAAAAACTGATATATTGCAAGTTATGCAAATTACCAATGCTATCAGGTAGTTGCCTTAAACTGTCAATACCAACTAACTCCAAAACAATCAGATTTTTTAACTTGCCAATATGATTAAACAGCGTATCTATTTCAAAATCTTGCCTTTCTTGAAAAGGGCTAAATTTCACGGTTAAAATTTGCAGATTGTGCAAATTGCCAATTTGTTCAGGAAAGCCCTTAAATTTTTCGCAATCATTTATGGACAATTCGCGTAAGTTTTTTAACTCGCCAATGCTTTGCGACAAAGTGGCAAATTCATCGCAAGAATCAATGTCTAATCGCACTAATTGTTGTAAATCACCAATCTTTTCAGGCAGCGTTGTTAATTGTTGATTGTATTGCAAAAACAATGATTTAATGTTTTTTAATTGACACACACATTCAGGCAGTTGCTTAAATTGCATACCTTTCAACCATAATCTACCGCTTAAATTTTGTAATTTTTCTATGCCTGTTAATTCGGTTAAGCCGTAGCAAAAACCGATTTCTAATTGTTTTAAATTTTTTAATTGTGCTAAACCATTAGGCAATGCGGTTAAATAGTCGCAATGTTCAATATCCAAAATGCACAAACTATCCATTTGCCCCATTTCATCAGGCAAGGCAGTTAAATTTTTGCACTCTTCAATATAAAGCGATTTAATTTGTTTTAACTGCCCAATACTTTTTGGCAGTGTGGTAATTTTTTGATTATTTTTAATTGTCAATGTCGGCTCTACGCTATGCAAATAATGAATAATCTCATCATCGCTTTTACCGCGTAATCGGTTAGGAATAACTTTTTTCCATTCGCTTGCCATTGTTTCTGGCTTGCCATCATTGTCGTTTTTCTTATTTTGCGTCTGTTTAGCTGGTTTGGGCGGAATA
>JAFWRB010000032.1 GCA_017508845.1 Neisseriaceae bacterium
CAAGTCGGACAAAGCGTTAAGGTAAAAGCTTTGGAAATTGACGACAGGGGCAGAGTGAAATTGTCGATTAAAGCCCTATTAGAAAAACCACAGGTTGAAAAACCTGCGGAAAAACCGCAAGAATAAGGTTTTGATTTGATTAAAAAACGCATTGTTTATGAGCAATGCGTTTTTTTTCAGGCTGCCTGAAAGCACTTCCCGTGCAGGGAATTCGGCACGGCTCGCAATGACGGATAGGTTTTAACTTCACTTCGTTCGTTGAACTCTGTTTCAGGCAGCCTGAAAATTATTTTGCCAAACATTCTTGTTTATCTATGTAGCCTAAATTTTCAACAAAATGAACTTCCATAACATACTCGTTTTGACGATATTTAATAAGAAAACAATTTGAAATATCCATACGAAAAAATACAGGGTGTCCAGTAGGTTGTTGAATTATTTTACCATTTGGAAGAAGAAATTTATGAACTCTTTTGTGTCTTCTTTCTCTAACATATTTTTCAACTAACAATGCCTTGCCTGTTATATAAGGTTCATTGCTATATTTTAGGGAATTGACAACATTTGAATCCATTGTAATTCTAATCACAGCAATAATAGTCAGTATGATAGCAACAATACTGGCTATACTTATTTTTCTTGTTTTTTTGTTATCCAACCTTTCATTATCCAACCATATACTCACAATGAATAAAAAGAAACCGATTATCATAATGCCCCGCATCAAATTATCAAAGGGGTAATTTGATAATGGATAAAAATCTTCAATACTATTTAGATGAAAATAGTAATATATACCAGCAGATGAAATTATTAAAGCAAGAATAATTGTCCAATAATTATTCCGAATTTTATCGATAATATGTTTTATATCCATTTTTAATTATTCCTGTGTTTTGTCCGATAGGCGTTGATAAACCAAGCCATTTCAGGTAGCCTATCCATTATAACAACATTGCACAAAACATTTCAGGCAGCCTGAAAAACAATAACTTACAGAAGATGCTCTGAAATAAACATTCTCAAATCTTTTTTGGATACACCACTTTTGATTGCTTTTTCAACAATTTCTATATGTTGTCGTAATTCCTGATTACACGCGTATTTTCTTATCGAGTTTTCTACACACACATCAACAGTTTTTCCTGACTGATACACTTGATTTAAAATTTCTCGCTGTTCAGCGTTTTGGTGTTGAAGAATTTCTTGCTGTTGAGCCGTTAATTCTATGTTTGTTTGTGTTTGACTTTGCTCACCACAAGCGGTTAAACCCAACAATGCCAAAAGCAAAAATAAATACAACTTCATTTTTGATACCTTTCTAATAAGTCGGCAGTATTGTTTATGAGTACAGGTTTGTCAAAACCTGTACTCAATCATATATGATTGAGCGAATTTTGAAAATATTCTTTCAGGCTGCCTGAAAAATATTTAACGGCTAAAATTTTAAAAATCCCGAATAGCCAATTTTTACAGCCAATACAAGCAATATCGTAAAATTCAATATCTTAAAAAATTTGGTGCTGATTTTACTTCTTAACCCTATTCCAATATATAAACCAATAATGGCAAATAGGGTAAGTAAAAATATAAGCCCATATTCGCTTTTATTTAATAATAAATATTGATTTTTAAGCATATAAATTTGAACAATTTTTGCTAATAAAAAACATAAATTACTGGCTTTGGTAATGCGATTTTTATCATCAGTTTGGCTAAATAAAAACATCAGTAAAATAGGCGACATTGCATTTGTGGCACCGCCAATAACACCTGCTAATAAACCAAATATAACCATATTACGATTATTAGGAGTTACTTTAATCGGTTTTACTTTGCCATATATATTCAATAAGCCATTGATTGAATAATATAAAGTAACACTTGCCATTAACAAATATAACCAAGATATAGGTAATATTAAAAGCAGTTTTACACCTAAAATACTGCCAATCACACTGCTGATTGCCAATAATTTATATTCTTTCAGATAATCAATAATTTCTTGCCCAATTCGTTTTTGATTATGCGTACAGAGTACCAATAAACTCATTAACAAACTGGGTAAGGCAACCAATGCAACCACTTTGGATAAAGGCATCATAAATGTTAATGAAGTTGTGGCAAGCATAGGAAATGCCATACCTGTAATACCGTGCAGTATGGACGCAATAATAAAAACAATAGACTGGATTATTTCCTGCATAAAATCCTCATATTTTTATTTTAAAGGGCGACAATGCTATCATAATTTGATAGAGCATAGTTCATCATTTTTTTTATCTTTCAGGCTGACCGAACGGTGTTTTATACTATAATAATGCACTTCTCTAAACTAAAAATTGATATATAACCATATGAAATCCAAATATTTTTTAATTTTATTGAATGTTTTTTTATTGGCATTGATTGCTCTGACGCTATTGTGGGAGTGGCAAATCGCACCGATACGGCAGGGCGGCTCGTGGCTTATGCTTAAAGCCGTGCCGTTAAGTTTATTTGTTTCAGGCTCTCTAAAAGGCAGCAAACGCACGCTGCAAAAATTATCGCTTTTAGTGCCGTTTTATATGGCAGAAGGTATTATGCGTTTGAGTGATTTGTCTTTAATATCAAGATATTGTGCGGCGGCAGAAATTGTGTTGAGCGTGGCGTTGTTCTTATGCGTTTTGGCGTTTATTTATATTCGCAGAAAAGAAATTCAGGCTGCCTGAACACTTGCCATAGGTGATACAAAAATCGGTGCAAATGCGTCTTCTTGTTCAACTTTGGCTAAACCTTCTTTTAAAAGTTCCAATACCGCAATAAAAGTGGTTACCGCTACGGCAACACCTTGTTTTATATCGAATAATTTTTCAAAACGCACAGCGGTATTTGTTTGCAAACAGCGTAAAATATGGCTCATTTGAAAACGCACGCTCACCGCTTCGCTTTGCACAGTGTGTTGTTTGAAATTTTTGGCGCGAGCCAAAATGTGTAGCCACGCTTGTTGCAAATCGGCAATTTCTACATTCGGATAATGATTGACCACAGTTTGTGCCACAGGCAGTTTTGCCCACAAAAAATCGCGTCCTGCTTGTGGCAAGGTAGCAAGTTGCAAAGCCGCATTTTTCATTTGTTCGTATTCAATTAGGCGGCGAGCCAATTCTGCTCTTGGGTCTTCTTCTTCATTTTCAACCGCAGGCGGTTTGGGTAATAAACAACGCGATTTTATTTCAATTAAAACGGACGCCATCAGCAAATATTCCGCCGCTAAATCTATTTGCGAATGCTCCATTTCGGTAATATAAGATAAATATTGCTCGGTAATTTTGGCAACGGGAATATCCAATATGTCAATATTTTGTTTGCGAATTAAATACAACAATAAATCCAAAGGACCTTCAAAGTGTTGTAAAACAACCGTTAAAGCGTCTGGCGGAATAAATAAATCAGCAGGAATATCAGCAACTTCCTGACCAAATAAAGTGGCGATAATGGTGTTGTGGTACATATTGATTGATATAAATAAAATTGCCTTAATTATAGCAATAAAATAAAGAAAAAGTTTTTGTTTTTTCAGGCAGCCTGAAAAATATAGTCGTTAAAATTCAAAACAATAACAGGCGGCAAGACGCAGACAGTATAAATAATACGGCAAGTCTTGCCAACGCATTAGTGTTTTGAATTTTAACGACTATAAAAAAACGGAAGTTTAATCACTTCCGTTTTATGTTTTCAGGCTGCCTGAAACTTATCTTTTATGTTCGCTCAACACCTGCACCACACGCGTAATGTATTCTACTGTCCAGCCTAATTTTTCTTCGGCAAACACGCATAAGTTTAAGTTGTCAGGTTCGGTTTCAAAAGCAGTTTTAACCAAGGCTTCCAATTCTTTTTTGCTTAAATTACCGCCAAATTTTTCTAATGCGGTAATCATACCGTCAATATCGCCACATTCAATATACATACCGCATAATTCAATAACCAAGTCGTGTGGCGGCATTTTTTGTGTTTCCAAGTGTTTGAATAATGAGTCTGCCGCTTGGTCGTAATAACCAAATTGTTTGTAAGCGGAATATTCGCTGAAATGATCCACTTTATCCATTGAAATGGTTTCTTCGTCTGTTAAAGACGGCGTGGGTTTGGCAGCAGGCTTGGGCTTCGCAGGTTCTGCCTTTTTCTGTGGTTCAACTTTCTTCGCAGGCTCAACTTTTTGGGGTTGGGTTTTTTGGGCAGGTTCTGCCTTTTTCGCCGTAGGTTTCTCGGCAGGTTTTTTCTCTTTGGGCGTAGGCTCGCCTTTGAAAAATAAATACAAAAACGCACCGCCAGCCAAAATGGCGGCAAGAGAAACAAGTATGATTTTTATGCTCACAACAACCCCTTTATCATTCAAAGTTAATGGGCAAGGACTTTATTCATAAAACTTCAAGTAAGTGATACATTATATAAACAAACGCAAGATTTTGCTGATAAAAAAAAGCATTTTGATGATTTTTTTCCCTTATCAGTGCGTGCTTTGCGACAGTTTTGTGGAAAATGAATAAAAATAGTGCTGTGGTGTCTTATTTTCTGTGTTCATATTATAATGGACGCTGATTTTAACTTGTGAGAACAAACAATGAAACAAATTATTCATACAGACAACGCCCCTGCGGCGATTGGGGCGTATTCGCAAGCGGTGAGAAGCGGCAATACCGTGTGGCTGTCAGGACAAATTCCATTGGTGCCAGAAACGGGCGAATTGGTGCCGGGCGATTTTGCTGCCCAAGCCACACAGGTTTTCAAAAACCTGCAAGCGGTGATTAAAGAAGCAGGCGGCACATTTGAGAATGTGGTGAAAATCAATGCCTACTTAACCGACTTGACAAATTTTGCCACATTCAACGAAGTGCAAGCGAAATTTATGCAACAACCTTTCCCAGCCCGTGCCGCAGTGGGCGTAGCCAGTTTGCCCAAAGGGGCAATGGTCGAAGCCGAAGCGATTTTGGTGTTGGATTAAAACAACAAACGGCAAGAATCGTTGTGATTTCTTGCCGTTTTTTAACAATTTTTATGCGGATAGCAATATGTCGAAAAAACTGAATATTCTTTTTCCTGCCATTGCATTTTTTATGTTGTTTATTGTGGTTTATCAACAACCCATAATGATTAGTGATGACTTTTATTATCATCAATTAGGTTTAGGATTAAATGCCCACATTCAACAATATTTAAATTGGGGCGGACGGTTTGTTTCTGACTATATTGTTTCTTTTATTCTTTATTTTCAAAGTCCATTTTTTCAGGCAGCCTTAATTTCTTTGGCGTTGGTGTTGATGATATGGATTATTTCATTATTACCGTCTGTTTGGAATAAAGAAAAATACAATCCATTTTATTTTATTGCCATACTATGTTTATATTGGATAACTGCCCCCGTATTAGGACAACAGATTTTTTGGGTAACAGGTACAGGCAATTATCTTTTCTTAAACTTAATTTTTGTTTTATATTTATATTTTTTAGCAAAATATATTCAGCAGGGTAGGGCATTTATTGCTTTAATGGTGTTTTCCTTTTTATCAGGATTAAGCCATGAGACCATCGCACCTGTGGTTTTAGTTATTAGTTTTATGGCAAGTATTTATTCATCAAAAAAACACAATAATCATAAAGTATGGTGGTCATTTTTATTGGTATTATTAGGCACAATTATTTTAATTGCATCTCCTGGTAATTTTAGTCGTATTCATAATGAAGATGAATGGATAAATTGGCGAAATGCCACCGCAATGGAAAAAATGACACGATTTTTCACCGTATTATTGCCCAAAGCATTAAAAGTGATGTCGCCTTTATGGTTGTTGTCCATATTGCTGATTTTATTAAGATTTGTATTCACAGAACGCAAAGACATTGTGTTGTCTGTATTATTTTTATTGGCAGGATTAGGCAGTATTTTGGTGATGATGTTCTCGCCACAATTACCCGATAGAGCTTTATCTGCGTCTGCCATATTTATTTTAATTTCTTGTGCGATTTCATTTTTTCATTTATTGCAATCAGAAAATAAAAACAGTCACGCCATTGTTTATTTAATGGGTTTTATATTGTGTGCGGCTTTTTTATACAGTTATTATTTAATTTTCAATGCGACACATATTTTGACACAACAAAATGAAGTGAGAAATATCACTATTCAAAAAAATATTGAAAAAGGATATAAGGCTTTTACCATTCCTAATTTTTATCGTCCAATGTCATTAAAAGTGGGGGACGCTTTTTTGCCTTACCACAGTCCTTATTTAGATATTGCTGCCGAATGGGGAAAACGATATGGTATTGATAGAATTGATATTCGTGATATTTATTTTGATTACTCTGCCATTATTTATGGTCGCCGAATAGAAATAAATAGCCATCCTATTTTTAATACAGTATATTTGCGAAAAAATACTAATATTACAGGTTCAAGTATTTTGTTATCTCTTAAAGATATACCCAATGTCGAACCTGCAATCAGTGAAAATTATCTTTCTTTTGATATTATGGTTGTAGATAGAGGAGGAAGACCAGTTCAAATTGCAACCGAAAGTGAAGAAAAGAATAAATTTTATTTGTATTCGATTTCAGGGCAAAATATAATTGGTTTTATGGTGGGATTGAAACCTAATGAAATTCGAGCAGTACTGGTTAATGGACAAGAAATTCGTTTGTAATTGGCAAAAAAGACGGTTTTTAAAACCGTCTTTTAATATTTTCAGGCAGCCTGAAAGTGTTTAAAACGAATAGCCTGTTACTTCTTTGCTATCTTGGCCACAAATTTCGGTTAAGATTTGTTTGAGTGGGGCAAGTTCGTTGTAGCGGCGTAAGGTTTTGTGTAAATATTTGATAAATCTTGGGATTTCAGCGGCGTATTTGTCTTTGCCGTCCCTATGTTTGAGCCTTGCGAAAATGCCGATGACTTTGAAATGGCGTTGCACGCCTGCGAACTCATAGGCTTTGTAAAAATCATCAAAATTTTGATGAACGGGTAAGCCTGCCACACGGGCTTTTTCCCAGTAGCGAATGACAATGTCTAACACAAATTCTTCTTCCCACTCGATAAAGGCATCGCGTGTTAAGGAGAGCAAATCATACACAATTGAGCCGTAGAGTGCGTCTTGAAAGTCCAAAACACCTGGTCTGTCGGCTCGCAACATTAAATTTCGCACGATAAAATCGCGGTGTACAAACACTTTGGGCTGGTTTAATAGTTCTGGCAACAAAATATTTAAGCCGTCTTGCCACACTTTTTGTTGTTGCAAAGTGAAATGATGATTTTTTTCTTTGGGGGCATACCATTCAGGAAAGAGATTGATTTCTCGGCGTAAAGTGGCTTCATCGTATTCAGGCAAAACCCCCGCTTTACTTGATTTTTGTAAGTCAATGAGCGTATCAACCGCTTCTAATAACAAGACTTTATGGACTTCTTCTCGTGTATCTTCTTGCATTGCCTGCAAGAAAGTGGCACGCCCCAAGTCTTCCATTATAATAAAACCTTGTTGTTTATCAATAACATACAACTCTGGCACACGCACGGCAGAAAAAACTTCCCGCACTTTTAAATAAGGTTCAATCGACATTTTGTCAGGCGGTGCGTCCATACAAATCAGGGTGTCGCCATTGTCAAATGTGGCTCGAAAATAACGGCGAAAATCCGCATCCGCTGCCGCAAAATCAAGTTGAAATGCACGGTTGGGGTAATTTTGTGCAATGAGTTGTTTCAGGTTGTTCTGTCTTTCCATAGCGTTTTGGTTTAGAATAGCGAGTTTGAATAAAGCGGATATTTTACCGCCGTTTTGTTGTTTGGTTTCTAAAATATTTTCAGGCTGCCTGAAAATAAGGTTTAGTTGATACGAAGTATCAAATCTTTTATGAACGAAGTTCATAAAAGTAGATTGCGAAGCAATCAAACCGAAGTTTCGGAGAAGCCAAACAATAATCAAATATTAAGAGAAACCCTGTAATATTCGCTGTTCAAATAAAAATATAAACTCATAAGGTTAGCATTTTGCGATATTTTTCTTTATTTCGTCCGACAGTGTTGTTTTGTACATTGTCCCTGATTTTTTCAGGCAGCCTATACGCCGAAGATTTGGCGTGTCAGGCGGCAGGCGGTCGTTTTGCCAAAGTGCCACAGGCTGAAACAAGCGGCTTGCCTATTCCGCCTAACAGTGCGGTGCGACTGACTGCGGACGAAGTAAATGGCGTGTCTTCGCAACAGGCGAATGCGGCTGGCGATGTGGTTGTAGAACGCGATGACCAAGTGATTAACGCTCATCAAATTCAGTATGACGGCGGCAAAGAAGAAGTTGTGTCGCCTGACGCTTTTCGCTTACGCAACAGCACGGCGAATATTGTGGGCGAACGCTTGCAATACAATATCGCCACACAGGAAGGCAAGGCACACCTCGTACGTTTTGAAAATGACGGCTCATTATTAGACGATTATCACCGCATTGTACGATTTCAAGGCGAAGCCAAAGAAATGCACATGTTTGGTAAAAATTATTATCGCTTGAATAATGTTGCCGTGAATACTTGTAATGCGGGGGACGACAGTTGGTATATTGAAGCCAGTGAATTAGACGCAGACCAAGAAAAAAACATTGGCGTGGCTCGCAATGCACGGCTGGTATTCAAAGGTGTGCCGATTGTGTATTCGCCGTGGTTAGATTTTCCCTTAAATGGCAGACGCAAAAGCGGTTTTTTATCTCCCACATTTGGCGGCGGCACGGAAGGTTTTGAAGCCGCCATTCCTTATTATTTCAACTTGGCACCCAATTATGACGCAACGCTGATCCCCCATTATTACAGTCGGCGTGGTGTTGCGTGGGGCGGAGAGACCCGTTATTTATTTGAAAACTTTGGCGGAAAATTATCAGGCGAATGGTTGCCCAAAGACCAATTAGCGAAAAAAGACCGCAAGGTGATTCATTTACAGCACAATCACACGCTCAATCGTTCAGGCAGCCTGAAAATGGGTGTGGATTATCACCAAGCGGGGGACGATAATCATTACCGCGACTTGGGCGGCAGATTGGATTCGGCAGAAAATGTCAATTTAAATCGGCAAGTGTGGTTATCGCACAGCGGCAGATTATTAGGCGGTGCGATTAACAGTCGTTTGAATGTGCAACGCTATCAAACTTTGCAAGACGAACACCGCACCCTGAAAGAACCGTATCGCTTGGTGCCACAATTATCAACACAATGGACAAACAATATTGACCGAGCCAAAATATCTGTTTTAGGCCAACTCACCCGCTTTGAACACCGCACACTGCAAGAAGGCACGCGTGAAGTGTTGTATCCATCTGTGCGGTTTGATTTTTCTAATCAATGGGGTTTTATTCGTCCTAAAATAGGTGTGCATGCAACCGCTTATCAATTAGATAACTATCAAAAACAACAAGGACATAGCACCACGCGTGTGCTGCCGATTTTGAGTGTCGATTCAGGCATTCAATTAGAGCGAGAAACCACGCTTTTTAATAAATCGCTCACACAAACATTAGAACCACGCCTGTTTTACACTTATATCCCTACGCGTGAGCAAAATCATCTGCCCAATTTTGATAGTTCGGAAAACACTTTCACCTATGAACAACTGTTTCGTGAAAACCGTTTTTCAGGACATGACCGCATTAACGCCGCAAACCAAGTTTCCACTGCCTTAATGACCCGTTTTTATGAAAGCGATACAGGTGTTGAACGCTTTCGTGCGGGCGTGGGACAACGCTTTTACTTAAAACACGATGATGTGGATTTAACTGGCAGCGTTAAATTTCGCCAAGAAAATCGCTCCGATGTGGTTGCCTTATTGGGCGGACACATTACCGATAAATTTTATGTTCAAGGCGATTGGCATTACAATGAAAAACAAAAAGATACCGAAAGTTATACAGCGTCCGTTTTGTATCGCCACGATGACAATAAACGATTAAGCCTGCGTGTGGGTTATGACCGCAGCAGTGCGTGGTATAGTGGTGTAGAAAAAGACGAACTCAAATTTATAGACGCAGGTGTGCAATGGCCTGTTTATAAAGGATTATCAGTCATTGCACGGCAAAATTATTCACTCACGCACCACAAAACCTTGGACAGTCTGGCGGGTTTTCAATATGACGCCAAATGTGGTTGCTGGAATGTTAAAGCAGTCGCACAACGCTATGTAACCGATGTGGATAAAACCAAAAATGCCTTTTTTGTGCAATTACAATTTAGGGGCTTGGGCGGATTGGGTTCGTCCGCAGATGACGAACTTCGCCGAGCCATACCTGGATACCGTTTAATTGATAAGGAATAAAATATGACCAATATTCGTACATTACTGTCTGCGGCAATCATCGCCGCTGCTATGTCGCAACCGATTGTCGCCAAAGAAGTTCGCTGGGTCGATCGTATTGTGGTGATTGTGAATGAAGACATCATCACCGAACGCGATATTAACGATTTAGTGGGCAACCTGAAAGCCACGATGCCCAAAGGTCAAGCCGTCAATAACGAAGAATTGCGACAAACCGCGATTGAACAGTTGATTGATAAAAAACTGATTTTGCAAGCCGCCAAACGCATGAATATCACCGCCACGAATGCGGAAATTCAAAATCAGATTGAGCAAATTGCCCAAAGTCAAAATATGAGTGTGGAAAAATTGTATCAAGTGGTTGCCAAAGAGGGGGTGAATAAAGACGCTCTGCACAAAACCATTGCCGAAAACATTGCGATTGAAAAAACCACAGCACAATATATGGCAGATGTGAAAGTAACAGACGCTGATGTGCAGCAATTTGTGGCACAAAACAATCTGCCTAATGAATTGCCGCAATATGCAGTCAGCCATATTTTAATCAAAACCGATGATAAAAAAGATGACAACGCCGTGCGAACACAGTTAGTGAATATTCGCAAAAAACTCTCACAAGGCGTTTCGTTTGCTGATTTGGCACGCCAATATTCACAAGACACAGCGTCTGCCACAAACGGCGGTAGCATTGGTTGGGTGAGTTTGGGTTCCAGTTCGCCTGCATTTGATAATGCTTTGAAAAATATGCAAAAAGGCGAAGTCAGTTCGCCCATTAAAAGCGAATTTGGCTGGCACTTAATTCAATTAAACGATGTGCAAATGGCTCAATTAAACGACCAGCAACGCGTGAATATGGCAAAATCCATTATCGCCCAACAAAAAGCCCCAATGGCATATCAAGGCTGGCTACAACAAATGCGAACGCACGCATATATTGATTTTCGTAAGAAACCGTATTGATTGCGTGGGAACAATGCGTTCAGGCTGCCTAAACTTTTCAGGCAGCCTGAAACTTATTGAATTTTCTCATCAAATTCACATAAATCTTTTACAACACATTGATTACACAATGGTTTTCTTGCTTTGCAAGTGTATCGTCCGTGTAAAATCAGTAAATGATGAGCGTCTTTTAAAAATGCTTTGGGTGTGTTTTTAAGTAATGCTTCTTCCACAGCCAACACCGTTTTGCCGCAAGCCAAACCCGTGCGATTGGCGACACGAAAAATATGTGTATCCACAGCGATTGTGGGTTGATTAAAAGCCGTATTCAGCACCACATTAGCGGTTTTGCGTCCCACGCCTGCAAGGCTTTCCAAATCTTTGCGGTTGTTTGGCACTGTGCCGTTAAATTTTTCCACTAACGACTTGCAACATGCCACAATATGACGAGCCTTACTGCGATACAAGCCAATAGATTGAATATAAGGCACAATACCGTCTTCGCCCAATGCCGCCATTTTTGCTGGCGTTGCGGCTGCCTGAAACAATTTCGGCGTGGCTTTATTCACCGAAACATCGGTTGCCTGTGCCGATAAAATCACCGCAATTAACAGTTCAAATTCATTGCGATAATTCAATTCCGTAGTCGGATTAGTAATATGTTCCGATAAGGCTTGAAAAAATTGTTGTCGCTGGTTTTTGTTCATATAATTACTTTCAGGCTGTCTGAAAAGAGATTAAAAACTATTGTAAGACTTTTTGCAAAATCTCATTACTGTCATTACGAGCTATTGCGTAACGCAATGACGTGGTAATCTCCCAACTACGAAGAATGGGCTTAATCTCTCAGGCAACCTGAAACGGTTATAATTTAGATTGCCTGAAAATTCTCCATTTTTTGACCATTGGAATATGAAGTTTTTCTTTATTCTTATCAATATATTCAATTAAATTTTGTTTATTATTTCGATACATTTGAATTTTTTCATATTCCGTTTCTATTGGTTTTTCATTTTCATTCAATGTATCATAAAATTCCTTTATGGTATTTTTTGATTCATTCCATTCTTTTCCTTGATGAATAGTGATGATTTCATTTAATAAAAGCGTAGTTGAAATTGGATATTGTTTTTCTTTTAATATATCCAACAATATCTTTGTTAAAGTTGTATTTATTTTGTTTCTATTTTGTTCATTAATTTCTCTAATATGGTTAGCAAAATGATAAATGAACTGAATAATATTTTCACTGCGATAAATACTGTCATTAACCTGTTGTTCCAAAAAATTAATCATTTTAAAAACAACACATTCAACTGTTTTTGGATATTTATTATATAATCTAATATCACATAAAACATAGGTAATACATTCAAGTAAAAATAAATTCCTATTTCTTATACTAGAAAACTCTATATCTTTTAATTTTGTACTCAATGTTGAAAGAAAATAAAATTTCTTGTATTCATCATACATAATTAAAGATAAATAACTTATTGGATTTTCTTCATTTATTGCATAGAATCTATAATGGTAAATAGAACTTTCAATATATGATTTTATCTGTTCATTTTTATTATTTTTTTTAATTTGTTGGAAAATATACTTAATTATACTATGATTTCCAAAATATGATAATAATGGATAATCAAAAATATGTTGCTTTTGTTCATCACTAAAAGCGTCAATGTCTATAATATTTTCAAATAATCTATATTCTCCTATAATTTTCTTTATATTGCTAAATAGTGTATAGTCATCATATTTAGCATTTTGTACTCTATCATCAGTAAAAATTTTATATAAAGTGTATTTATCTAAATTAGATTTAATAATATAATTATGTTTTTGGAAAATGAAATTTCTATCATTACTATGTTGATTTCTATTATATTCTTCTAATTGTTGATAAATCGATCTTAATGAAGAATAAAATCTTGTTGGTTCATTGTCTGATTTATATTGATTGATTTCTTTTAATAATGAATCAAAATTCTTTTCAAATTGTTGTTTTTTAAATTCTTTTTGCGATATTTCAATTTCTTGTCCTTGTTGATAAATCATCAATAATGTAGCCAAAAACATTAAGGCAGTCAGTAATGTTCCTATTGTTCCACCGATATAATCACCAGAATATGCTAATATTTGTAGCATATTGTCAGATGTGTTATCAGATATATCACCCAATATAATTCTTTTATAAAATTCTTCTTTGTAAATAACTGCAGATAATATAATGGAAACTAAAACCATTATAATTACTGCACATACTAGCCATTTAATGACATTTTTTTCTTTTTGTTTATCATTGCTAAGTTTTTTATATAATATGCCAAATTTTTGTTTTTCTTCTTTCTTTTCTAATGAAATTTGTTTTATTAAAAACGGAGCTAAAAGTATCAGAAAAAACAATATAAGGATGTTTTCAATATATCCAAAAATAACGAAAAATTGTTCTTTATATTTATCTATAAATAGAAAAATAAAACCAAGTATAAGGAATAAAACACAAAAAACCATGAAACCTAACATAATGCGGTTAGGCCATTTACCTGATCGTTTGGAATTTTTGTGATATCCTACAATCATTTTTTCGATACTTTTACCTATAAACTCTTTTACTCTTTTTATCATTTCAATACTCCTTTTATTTATCTAAATATTTTTCAGGCAACCTGAAAACTAAAAAATCCGTTCTTCGTAGTGTGGAGATTGCGATTCTTGCCGTTGGCAAGGCTCGCAATGACAGTATCTTTTTTTCAGGCTGCCTGAAATTGCTCCTTGTGCTAATCACTCATCTCGAAACAGCCAAAGCAATCCATTTAATCCGCAAAAATTAACCGAAACAGAAGCTGCTGCTTGGGTTTTGGGTTTGGCGTGAAATGCCACGCCGATTCCAGCCGCTTGTATCATCGGAATATCGTTTGCACCATCTCCGACTGCCAAAACTTGGATTTCTTGCAAGCCCAAATCTTCTCTATATTGTTGTAATAATTGAACTTTCTTTTGTGCGTCTATAATTTCGCTATCCACGCTTCCTGTGAGTTTGCCGTTTTCAACGCCCAATACATTGGCGTATGTGTAATCGAGCCCCAAGCGTTGTTTTAAGCGGTCGGTGAAAAAGGTGAAACCGCCTGACACCAACATAAATTTCACGCCTTTTTGATGACACGCTGTTAATAATTCTTCTGCACCTGTCGTCAATTTCAGCACTTCGTCATACACAATTTGTAATTCAGAAACGGGCAAGCCCTTGAGTAAGCCTACGCGTTCGGTCAGCGACTGGCGGAAATCAATTTCGCCACGCATGGCTCGCTCGGTAATGGCGGCGACTTGCGATTTTATGCCTAATCGTGCCGCAATTTCGTCAATACACTCAATCGTAATCAGCGTGGAATCCATATCACTGACGATCAAACCTAAATCAGAAAACGCCTTATCAGGCAACAGAGCATAATCTATATGTAATTGATTTAACTCATTTTTTACATTTTCAGGCAGCCTGAAATCATTTTCCACAGTAATGCGAATACGATGTTTGTCTTGAAAATAAGGCTGGGGCAGGGCGGTTAAAATATGTTTAGGCAGCCTATCCAAATTGTCAGCAAATAAGGTGAAAACGGTATTCATGGTGTTTTTTGCGGTGATAAAAAATAAGAGTATAGCAAATTATGGGGTTTTCAGGCTGCCTGCTTCCCGTGCAGGAAATTCGTCATTGCGAGCCGTACTTTATGCACGGCTCGCAATGACGATTTAGGTTTCAGGCAGCCTGAAAAATAAATTACAATATCGTTTTTGATTGGGAGTAAGCATTATGGCAAAAATTTTAATGATTAACGGCTCGCTTAATCCGAAAGGATTTAATCAGCAGTTATTAAATAAAATCAAAGAGTTAATTGGAAATAAGGCGGAAGTTTCGGTTTTAGATTGGAGAGAAGTGCCGTTTTTCATTCAAACGCAGGAATTTCCAGCCCCTGACGCTGTGGCACGCGTGCGGCAAGAAGTGCAGGCGGCTCGTGCTATTTGGTTTGTTACGCCTGAATACAACTATCAAATTCCAGGCGGCTTGAAAAATCTCACCGACTGGCTGTCGCGTTCGCTTGACCCCGCAAATCCACGCGGTGAAAGTGCCATTCACGGCAAAATCACCACAGTATCCGCCGCAAGTTCGGACGGCGGCTCGCATGTGCGTCCCTTGTTAGAAGATTTATTGGCATTTATCCGCACCCAAGTTGTTAAGGAAAACGCCACAGGCGTGGCAATTAAACCTGCTAATTGGGGAACGGGCGTTTTGGAATTTAGTGATGATGATATTCACAAATTAAATCAACAGGTTGAAACGCTATTGGCAAAATTGGCATAAGCGGTTTGAATAAATGATAAATCGGTTTATTGAAATCAAATAAACCGATTTTTTTATTTTAACTTCACTTCGTTCGTTGAACTGCGTTTCAGGCAGCCTGAAAAAATAATCGAAGCGTTATCTAAAAAACAATCCGTTTTGCCGTAAGGCAAAACATAAAACCCACTTCTCACTTCTCACTTCTCACTGCTAACTGTTAAAACACCACAAACACGCATGGGCGTTTTTTTAGGTCGGGTAGTGGTGTGGTTTTCCATTGGGCAATGCTTTGGCTGATAATGGTTTCTGTGGCTTGTGTTAAGTCGGCGGCGGTGCATAGGTGTGTTGTGTCGCTTAAAACGGCGATTGCGTCTTGCAACATTGCCATATTGCGGTAGGGCGTTTCGATAAAGAGTTGCGTTTCCCCCGTTTTGGCTTTTTTTTCTAATGTTTTCAAAGCGTTTTTGCGGTTTTCTGGGTCTGCGGGTAGATAGCCGTTAAAGGCGAATTTTTGTCCATTTGCCCCTGAAACCATTAACGCCATTAAAATCGAAGACGCACCTGTTAGCGGTTTGACGGTGATTTTGTGGTTGTGAGCCAAGCCTACCAAAGCCGCACCAGGGTCGGCAATCGCAGGACAGCCTGCTTCGCTCATTAGGGCGACATTGTTGCCGTCTAACAAAGGTTGTAAGAGTTCAGGCAGCCTGAAAGAATCGGTGTGTTCGTTTAATTCTGCCATTATAACTTGTTGTATTGGTGTGTCAATATTTAATAATTTCAAATGCTTGCGTGCAGTTTTGGCGTTTTCTACAATAAAGTGCGAAATCGAGCGAATTTGCTCTCTGTCTTGCGGCAAAAGCCACGCCGCATCACTATTGCCCAAAGGTGTCGGCAATAAATAAAGCGTGCCTGTCATAGTTTAACCTTTTCGGCAAGAAGAAAATCAATTAGCCGCAACATAGGCAAGCCGATGAGTGCGTTGGGGTCGGTGCTGTCGATTTGGCGAATAAGTGTCATGCCCAAGCCTTCGCTTTTTGCCGCACCCGCACAACGCAAAGCGTCAGGCTCGCGTTTGAGATATTGCGAAATAACGCTTGGACGCAAGGGGCGTAGCGACACAAAAGTGGTGTCAATATGGCGATAAATCTTGCCTGTGGCGGTGTTAAGCAGTACCACAGCGGTATAAAAGGTGAGCGTTTTATCGGACAAGGCTCGCAGCATTTCAGTTGCTTTTTTAAGCGTTTTCGGCTTGCCATACGCCACGCCATCACAAAA
>JAFWRB010000033.1 GCA_017508845.1 Neisseriaceae bacterium
CGCCTTAATCTCATCGCAAGATGTATTTTTTCCCTTGTTTTTTACAGTAAAGGACTTAACTATGTCATTGAAATACCAAGAAGCAATCCAAGAAGCAGGCAAAGCACAAGGTCTGTTTAATCCCGAATACGCTGCTCGTATACGTTTGCAAAACCGTTTCAAAACAGGTTTAGATATTGCCAAATACACTGCTGGCATTATGCGTCGTGATATGGCGGCATACGATAACGACACTTCTAAATACACACAATCTTTGGGTTGCTGGCACGGTTTTGTGGCTCAACAAAAATTGATTTCCATTAAAAAACATTTCCAATCAACCGAACGCCGCTATTTATACTTGTCTGGCTGGATGGTTGCAGGTACGCGTTCTAAATTCGGTCCTTTGACTGACCAATCTATGCACGAAAAAACCGTTGTAGCTGATTTGATTGAAGAAATCTACACTTTCTTGAAACAAGCAGACGCTCGTGAATTAGACTTGTTGTTCGTTGAATTAGACAAAGCACGCGAAGCAGGCGATAAAGCCAAAGAAACCGAAATCTTGGGCAAAATCGACAACTTCCAAACCCACATTGTGCCGATTATTGCGGATATTGACGCTGGTTTCGGTAATGTGGAAGCCACATACTTACTCGCTAAAAAAATGATTGAAGCAGGTGCGTGTGCCATTCAAATCGAAAACCAAGTGGCAGACGAAAAACAATGCGGACACCAAGACGGTAAAGTAACCATTCCGCACGATGACTTCATCGCGAAAATCAACGCAGTGCGTTACGCATTCTTGGAATTGGGCGTTGATGACGGCGTGATTGTGGCTCGTACCGACTCTTTGGGTGCTGGTTTGACCAAACAAATCGCTGTATCTCGTGAAGAAGGCGACATTGGCGACCGTTACAACAGTTTCTTGGACGGCGAAGAAGTTACCGACTTATCGCAAATTAAACCAGGTGATGTTGTGGTGAAAACCGCTGGCAAAATCATTCGCCCAAGCAAATTGGCAAGTGGCTTGTTCCAGTTCAAAAAAGGTTCAGGCATTGACCGCGTGGTGATGGACTGCATTCACTCTTTACAAAACGGTGCGGACTTGTTGTGGATTGAAACCGAAAAACCGCATGTGGAACAAATCGCTGGTATGATGGATAAAATCCGCGAAGTGATTCCAAATGCGAAATTGGTATATAACAACAGCCCATCTTTCAACTGGACTTTGAACTTCCGCAAACAAGTGTTTGAAGAATGGAAAAACGCTGGTAAAGATGTTTCCGCATATGACGAAAACAAACTGATGAGCGTGGATTACGACAACAGCGAATTGGCAGCGGCTGCTGACGAAAAAATCCGCACCTTCCAAAAAGATGCGTCCGCTCGTGCAGGTATTTTCCACCACTTGATTACCTTGCCGACTTACCACACCGCTGCATTATCCACTGACGATTTAGCAAAAGGCTACTTCGGCGACTTGGGTATGTTAGCGTATGTTGCAGGCGTTCAACGCCGCGAAATCCGCAACGGCTTGGCTACTGTTAAACACCAAAATATGGCAGGTTCAGACATTGGCGACCACCACACAGAATACTTTGCAGGCGAAGCCGCTCTGAAAGCCGCTGGTAAAGACAACACTATGAACCAATTTGACGCTCACTAATCGGTGTTCAAATCAAGAACCGCAATCCTTTCGATTGCGGTTTTTTTTGTTGTAAGAAGAAGTTTCAGGCAGCCTGAAAATATAGTCGTTTTAGGGCAAAACCATACAGCGTTGGCTCGTCTTGCCGTATTATTTATACTGTCGCAGGCTTTTGCTTTGTCTGCTTTTGCTCTGAAACGATTATAAAAAAACCGCTCCAAATAAGGAACGGTTTTTATTTTAATACAATAAGTTACGCAATAGACGCATCGATAAATGCGGCGAGTTGTCCTTTGGGTAAGCCACCTACTTTGTTAGCAACTTCTTGTCCGTTTTTGAATACTTTTAAAGTGGGGATATTGCGAATACCAAATTGTGCGGGCACAGCTTGGTTTTCATCAACATTCACTTTAACCACTTTAACTTTGCCTTGATAATCAGCAGCAATGTCGTCCAAAATGGGGGCAATCATTTTGCAAGGACCACACCACGGTGCCCAAAAATCAACCAAAACAGGCAAGTCGGATTTTAAAACTTCTTGTTCAAAGTTTGCGTCTGTGGCATGAACAATCAATTCGTTACTCATGTTAGTTCTCCATTCTTCATATATCAGATAGTGAAAGCGTGAAAATAAGGGTTTTCGGTTAAAAATTCAAGTGTTTTTTTTCGTTATAGATAAAATTTTTGCCGATGATTTAGAAAAATCCCACTTTCACTTGCAACATTTTTTCTAATTCGTGTATGGTTTGCCGCCGTGATACGAAGAAGATGACATGGTCGCCCTCTTCCAAATCGGCGGTTTCTTCTAATGGAATAAACACGCCACCGCGAATAATGGCGGTGATTTGACAGCCGTGCGGCCATTGTATTTGCGAAAAGGGGCGACCGACAATTTTGGAAGTTTTGCGTGTGCCGTGTATTACGGCTTCGATGATTTCCGCTTCCCCACGCCGTAAGGGGTGTACCGAAACAATATCACCACGGCGAATATGGGCTAAAATCGAGCCGATTGTGGTTAAATGCGGCGACACCACAATATCAATGGTATTGCCTTGCAGTAAATCGACATAACTGGGGCGATTGACAATGGCAATCACTCGGTCGGAGCCGAAACTTTTGGCTAATAATGCCGACATAATGTTGTCTTCATCGTCATTAGTAAAGGCACAAAAAACATCGGTGTCGCTCACATGTTCTTGTTCTAACAATTTTTCGTCTGTGGCTAATCCGTCTAATACCAAAGACGCAGACAGATTTTCGGCCAACCATTCGGCACGCGTGGTATTGCGTTCGATGATTTTAACGGAAAATTGTTTTTCGGCTCGTTTGGCAAGTCGATAGCCAATATTGCCACCACCTGCAATCATAATGCGTTGTGCGGGCTTAAATTTTGGGTCGAAATAAGGCAAAATCACATGCATGTGTTCTTTTTTTGCCATTAAAAACACTTCATCGCCACGAATTAATTTTGTATTTTCTGATAATATAATCAAAGAGTTATTGCGATATATGGCAAAAACGCGACATTCAATGCCTTCGGGCAGAATATCATTCAGTTCGTTGAGTAATTTTCCTGCAAAATCAGCATTCTCCCGCACACGAGTAACCACCATTTGCACCATACCGCCGACAAAATTGACCACTTGCAAAGCGGTGTTGTAGCGAAAAA
>JAFWRB010000034.1 GCA_017508845.1 Neisseriaceae bacterium
ATGCCCAATAAGTGTTGGTTTTCATCGGCAATTAACACCATACCCATTTCTTTTTTGCTCATATACAAAATGGCTTGTCGCATAGGTGTATCAACAGACAAAACAGGCAAATCATCGCCTGAGCACATAATATCGGCAACAGTAGTAAGCAAGCGTTTGCCCAATTTACCCGCAGGGTGTGAATAAGCAAAATCATCTTTGGTGAAATTTTTGGCTTTTGACAACACCACCGCCAATGCGTCCCCCATCACCAATGCAACTGTGGTACTGGTGGTAGGAGCCAAATTCAAAGGACAGGCTTCTCTATCCACTTTGGTATGCAACACAATATCGGCTTTCTTCGCCAAAGTGGATTGTGTATCCCCTGTGATGGCAATAATTTTGCTGCCTTTGTGTTTGATGGCATTCAAAATTTTGGTTACTTCATTGCTTTCACCCGAATACGACAAAGCCAAGACAACATCTTCGGGCAAAATCATACCCAAATCGCCGTGAGCGGCCTCCCCTGGATGTACAAAAAATGACGGCGTACCAAGTGACGCCAATGAAGCGGCAATTTTACGACCAATATGCCCCGATTTACCCATACCCGTAACAACCACTCTGCCTTGGCTGTGCAAAATGACTTCAACCGCCTGAACAAATGATTGTTCGTCCAAATTTTTTTCTAATGAAAACAGCGTATCCGCTTCGATTCTCAACACTTCTCGTGCGTCTTTGATGTATTGAACAGTGTCCATAATGCTTCCCTTTATAAGTAAGAACAAAAAATATAAGTTTGTATCTTCAAATAAATGCAAAGCAACAACAGGTGGCTTTGCCTTTCGAGAGCATAGACAATACGGTAAAGTTCGCCTACGCATTGCTTTTTTGAAGTTGTTTGATGATAACAAGGAAACCTTATTATCGGCTTATCAATACTTATATTTTTTGGTAATCTGAAAGGAATTGAGTTTAATCCTGATTGCCGTTTGTGTAAATACCTTTTTATGCGGAAGCGTTCAACAAACAAACGGCATTTTGGGTACTTTGTGCGATGATTTCGCCGACTGACTTTTGCGTCAATTCCGCCGCTGTCTGATGAATTTCAAGCAAAACCGCTGGCGTATTTTCAGGCAGCATAAAAGGCGAATCGCTTTCCATTACCCAAGAAGTTTTAGGTATGTGTGGCAAAATTTTTCGTAAGCGACTGTTTTGTTTTAGTAAAACCGTGCCAATACCGATTTTAAATCCCAATTTAATCCAATCTTCTGCCTGTTGCAGGCTGCCTGAAAAGCCGTGAATAAACCCGCCTTGTGTAAAATTTTTCTTTTTAATCAACAAAATACATTCATTATGGGCTTTAACGCAGTGAATCGCCACAGGGCATTGAAACGCTTGGGCAATGTCTAATTGTTGTGCGAATAGCAAGATTTGTTGCTCATCTTTTGAATGATAAAAATCTAAACCTATCTCGCCCATTAAAGCATTTGGAAATTGTTTCAGGCAGGTGCAAAGTATATCTAACCAATTATTCGGTAAATTTTTTTGAAATAAAGGGTGAATGCCAAAAGCAGGAATCACTTGCGGATAACTCTTTGCTATTTCTTGATTTTTCTGCCAATCATCAAAAGAAGCAGAAACGCTAATCAACCGCCGCACACCGTGTTGCTCGGCATTTGCCAATATTTCAGGTAGCACAAAAGGGGGAAATTCAGTTAAATGGCAGTGGGTGTCTATCATATTTTGACGATAACAAATAAATGGGATTTTAAAAATTCAAATTGACAACGATTTTTACATTTTTTAATTAACAAACGGATTTGCTCACACCTAACGGTGTTTGCTTATCAACTATTTGATATTTATAAAAAATATCGTGAGCATCGTTAGATGCGAACAAATCCGTTTGTTAAAAAATAAAACTGATAGGCTGCCTGAAACTTAAACCAACTGCTCACTCCAATGCAATTTATGTCGCAGTGTAGCGAAATATTTGTAATCGGCAGGTTGCAGCATACGCACGCTGTTGCGGTAGCGGCGGATAATTACGCGGTCAAATTTTTGCAAATCGCAAAACGATTGTCCGTCAAAATAAACGCGTGCGTTGCCGTGTGTTAAAAGCACTTCAATTTCGCCTGTATCAGCAACCGCAATCGGGCGATTATTCATCGACTGCGGGCAAATCGGTACGAGTGTAAAGGCTCGCAAAGTGGGCTGTAAAATCGCACCGCCTGCCGCCAAGGAGTAAGCGGTTGAGCCTGTGGGCGTGGCGACAATCAAGCCATCGCTGCGTTGGCGATAGACAAATTCTTTATTGATAAATACTTCAAATTCAATCATTTGCCCTGTGCCGCCACGATTAAACGCTGCGTCATTTAAAGCCAGAGCGTGTTCGATTTCTTCTTCATCTCGCTCGACTGAAATTTCCAACATAATGCGTTCTTCAACCGTGTATTTGCCTGTGAGCATAGCGGCGACTTGATGAACTGCGTCCGATGACGGCACTTGCGTTAAAAAGCCTAATGTACCACGATGAACGCCGATTAACGGCACGCGATACGGAGCCACTTTGCGTGCAATCGACAGAAGCGTGCCATCGCCGCCGATGGAAATCACCAAATCGCATTTTCTGCCCATTTTCTTTTTGTCTAACAGATTGCATTGCGAGAAAATAGCCAAATGCGACAACTCGTTTTGCGTGGCTTCGTCTAAACTGACTTCAATGCCGTTTTCAAGCAAAAACCCAGCCAAAGCCCCCACTAACTCCGCCAAATGCGGCGTTTGCGGACGAATAACAATGCCGATATGTTGAAATTGACTGTTGATTTTCATTTTATTCAATGCTTTCAGGCTGCCTGAAACACTCATTTTACTGTAATTCAATATAATGCGGAATAATATCCACAAATTTACCGTCTTTTGTGCGAAAACCGTTTTTAATCACGCCTAATGGCGTAAAACCTAATTTTTGGTATAAACGCAAAGCATATTCATTGCTTGCCACAACCGCATTAAACTGCATAATGCGAAAACCTAATCGAGCCGCTTGGCTCAAAGAATGTTTGACTAATCTTTCGCCGATTTTCTGCCCACGACAGCGTTTATCCACAGCATACGACGCATTCGCAATGTGAGCACAACGCCCCACATTATTCGGGTGCAAAATATATAAACCAAGCACTTCGCCCAAATCATCAACCGCCACAGCAGTCAAAGATTGCTCACGAAAAAAAGTATGAGCAGTGGCTTCGTCTAACGGTGTATCCTGCGGAAACGCCACGCCGTCTGCCACAATATCATTCCATAAAGCCGTCATTTGCAATATGTCATTAGGTTGAAATTCTTTAATTATCAAAGACATATATTATTCCTATTGGGAACGCACAATTTCAATGCCCACTTCGCCCACTTTGGGCAAAATGCCTTGCTTAATCAAACGCAAACGCACTTTTTCTACGGCATATTCTTGTAATAAAAATTCTGCCAAATCTTCCGCCAACGCTTCAATCAAACGC
>JAFWRB010000005.1 GCA_017508845.1 Neisseriaceae bacterium
GAACGAGATACGCAATTTTGCTCTGTTTATGATTATAGTCGTATTACCGACAGTTTAATTACTGTTCATTATGATGAAAGACAAAATATAACACAATTTTCTTATACGGATATTGAAAATAAAGAAAATTATCGTTTTGTTTATCACAATGGTAAAAAATTATTGTTATTAAAATATAATATTGCTCAATCCCCCTTATATACAAAAACAGAAATGTTTTTTTCTCATGATAAAGTGCCTAATCATTCAACTTTAACTACAATTGATATAACAAATTTTAATCAGAAAAAAATAATTAAATCAACTCAATTTTACTATGATAAAAAAACAATACCTGCTTATATTCAACAAGTTGATTATATTCATCATACCATAACCGTTTGGGAAAACCCACATAATGACACGGCTACATTATATAAAGAAAATCAATTAACCAAAGGTATTGATGACGACAGTCAAAAATACAAAGAAGAACAAATGCAACAGGCGGTAAAACGAATTGAAACAGATATTACCCTGCGTCAGAAACAAATCAATTAAAAAGTTTCAGGCAGCCTGAAAACCATTTTACAAACAAAAAAGGCGTTTCAAAAACGCCTTTTTCATACCCAAAAGCAAGCAAATTACACTTTTGCCGCAGCGGCGACTTCGGCGGCGTAATCGACTACTTTTTTCTCAATACCTTCGCCCACTTGGAACACGGTAAAGGCTTTAACAGTGGTGTTGTTTGCTTTTAACAGTTGTTCCACAGTTTGGTCTGGGTTTTTAACAAATTGTTGTCCTAACAAGGTTACTTCTGCCAAATATTTTTTCACGCGACCTTCAACCATTTTGGCGATAATGTCCGCAGGTTTGCCTGATTGTGCGGCTTGTTCTTCGTAAATATGGCGTTCTTTGGCAACCAATGCAGGATCAACTTGTTCTGCTGAAACGCATTGCGGACGAGATGCTGCAATGTGCATAGCCACATCGCGAGCGGTTGTTTCATCGCCTGCGTATTCAACCATTACACCAATTTTGGAACCGTGCATATAAACGGTCAGGCTGTCAGCAGTTTCATAGCGTTGAAAACGGCGAACCGACATATTTTCGCCCAATTTAGCAATCACGGCTTTACGCACTTCTTCTACGGTTTCGCCTGACGCAGTTTTAACAGCGTTCAAAGCGTCTAAATCAGCAGGGTTGCCTGAAACCACGGCTTCTGCGGCGGCTTTGGCAAAGCCCAAAAAGCCCGCATCTTTGGCAACGAAGTCGGTTTCGCAATTCACTTCAACCAACGCACCTTTGTTGCCGTCTAAAATATGAGCAATCACGCCTTCGGCTGCGGTTCTGCCTGCCAATTTGCTGGCTTTCGCACCTGATTTAATGCGTAAAATTTCTTCGGCTTTTTCCATATTGCCTTCGGCTTCAACCAAAGCCTTTTTACATTCCATCATGCCCAAACCTGTTGCGGCACGCAAATCAGCAACCATTTTTGCGGTAATTTCTGCCATTTTTTTATCCTTAAAATCTGTTTAATCTATTTTGAAAAAAGGGCGATTGTCGCCCTTTCACCTATTCACAACTGCATTATGCTTTTTCAGCACTTGCCACAGTTTCTTGCAACGATTGTGCTTTACCTTCCAAAATCGCATCAGCCATAGCACGGCAGTATAAACGAATAGCTTTGGACGAATCGTCATTGCCTGGAATAACATATTTCACGCCGTCAGGGCTATTGTTAGAATCGACCACAGCAATCACAGGAATGCCCAATTTGCCTGCTTCCACAATCGCACCTTTTTGGTAGCCTGTGTCAATCACAAAAATGGCGTCAGGCAAACCACGCATTTTTTCGATGCCGCCTAACGAGCGTTCGAGTTTTTCCACTTCGCGTTGCAAATCTAATTGTTCTTTTTTATTCAAACCGTTAGCGTCAGCGTTTTCCAACGACTGGCGTTTTTCTTCCAAGCGTTTAATGGATTGTTTCACGGTTTTGTAGTTGGTGAGCATACCGCCCAACCAGCGTTGATCCACAAACGGAGCACCTGCGCGAGTGGCTTCTTCACGCACAATTTCGCGTGCTTGGCGTTTTGTGCCGACAAACAGCACAGTGCCTTTATTTGCAGCCAAACGGCGAACAACATCTTGTGCGTCGTTTAACATCGGCAAGGTTTTTTCCAAGTTAATAATGTGGATTTTGTTGCGAGAACCAAAAATGTACTCTTCCATTTTTGGGTTCCAATAACGGGTCTGATGACCGAAATGTACGCCTGCTTCAAGCATTTGACGCATGGTAACTTGTGCCATAAAATTTCCTTAAAATTGAAAGGGTTAAGCCTAACGCAACACGAAAGAATTTCTAAAAAAGAAACACCCTTTCAGCGTGTGCGTGGGCGTTAAGTTAAAAACAAACTTCCCCAAAATCTTGGGAAAGACCGCCATTCTAAGAGATATTTAAGTAAAAATCAAGGGATTTTGTGAAAGATTTTAGCGTTTCAGGCTGCCTGAAAATAAAAACAGAAACGCCATACAAAAAAATTGCTGTCATTACGAGCCTTGATGAAATCAAGGCGTAGTAATCTTCCTGCTATGGAAAACGAACCTATCAAAAAAACGGCAATGTAAAAATAATTTCAGGCAACCTGAAAGATTTTTTGCACTACCGTTCTCCGTAGCAAGGAGATTACTACGCCATTGCGTTGCAACGGCTCGTAATGACAGTATCTTTTTTTGTATGAAGTTTCAGGCAGCCTGAAACGCCCACGCCGTGTGCGTTTTTTTATTGTCTGCAACGCCTATACAGTACTGTATAGGGGGTGCTTGACAAAGCACCCCCGTACGAAAATTTTTTTTCTCCCCTTAACTTTTTATAAGGAAACTCAAATGAAAGCAAAACTCTTGTCTTTGGCAGTGATTTCAACATTCGCTTTATCTGCTTGTGTTTTTGATGATGATGATGGCAGTGCTCCCAAAGTTGATAACAAAACTAATCAACAACA
>JAFWRB010000035.1 GCA_017508845.1 Neisseriaceae bacterium
CATTCTCCTTGCGTGCGGAGATTACTACGCCTTAACTTCGTTAAGGCTCGTAATGACAGTATCTTTTTTGTATAGCGTTTCTTCCCCTGCACGGGAAGTGCTCACCCCTGCACAGGAAGTGCTTACCCCTGCACGGGAAGTGCTTTCAGGCAGCCTGAAACTATTTTAACAACTTTCTATCTTCAATATTTTCCAAAACTTTCATTTGTGCAATCGCAATTTGGTTTAATTTTTCTAATCGTTGCGACTGTGGTAAGCCATCATTGATAAAAACCGCATTTAAATTCTCTAAATTTGATAAACAAATCAACTGATTTATAGTCGCATAATCTCGAATATTGCCTTTTAATTCAGAATTTTTCTCTCGCCATTCTTTTGCCGTCATACCAAACATTGCCACATTTAATATATCCGCTTCATCAGCGTAAATAAAGGATTTTTGCTTGTCCGAAATTTCAGGCGGTATTAAATTTTGTTTTATTGCGTCCGTATGAATACGATAGTTAATCTTCGCCAATTCTCGCTTGGCAGACCAGCCGATTTTGGCTTGTTCGATTTCTTTAAGCCGTTGAAATTCTTCAATTAAATACAACTTAAACGGCACGCTAATGGCTGAACCAAATTCAAAGGCAATATCTTTATGAGCATAAGTGCCGCCATAACGCCCTTTTCGCACCACAATACCAATGGCGTCTGTTTTTTCAATCCATTCGGAAGTGCTTAAAACAAATGTCGGCAAACCCGCTTGGGTTTTAAAGTGGTCAAATTCGACCACTTTAAAATTTGGATTGTGTATCATTTCCCAAGTGCCTAAAAATTCAAGCGTATAACGGTTGCGTAGCCAGTTTTTAATTACATCAGCGGCTCGAACTTCACTGTGCTTGGCTCCTGCCATATCGGTTAAACAAATATAATCCTGCTCTTCAATATTTAATACCGTAATTTCAGTATCTTGCACCGTGATTTTTGCCATTTTTCACTCCTTTTATATCTTTTAGCAAGCCTAGGAAGAACAACTTGTTGCCCACGCGTTTTTATTCAACAACAGGCAACCTGAAAAGCATTTTACATTGCCATTCTCCTTGCGTGCGGAGATTATCACGCCTTAACTTCGTTAAGGCTCGTAATGACAGTATCTTTTTTTGTATAGCGTTTCTTCTCTTGCACGGAAAGCAGGCAACCTGAAAGTATTTTCGGCAGGTTAAAAACCGCCCTACTACTTAATTTAACCCACACATAGAAACCAAAGCATTTTGCAATTCGCCTAATTTGTCTTGTGGATAAGAATCCATCACCTTATGCCCTGTTGGTAGCCACACAAATATGCGTTGCGGATTGACTTGACCGTTTGTCATTTCAAAGCGTTTGGTAACGCCATTTGCTTGATAAGTGGTTAAATATGCCATTTGGCGATTTTGCACATTAAACACGCATTCCACAACCAAATGACGGGGTTCGTTGGCGGCTTTGGTTTTGTTTAAAATGGTGCGTTTCATCATTAAAGCGGCAACGGGTTGCGTTAAAACGGCAGCGTCTTGGGTTTCCGCCAAAAACGCTTGCGGCTGGTTGTTTTTCAGCCATACCACTGGATTTTGCACGCTTTTGCCGTCTAGCGTGTAAAACATTTGCAAAGTGTCGCCCACATAGCCCGCATTCCATTTGCGACAATCGGCTTTTTTCAGCACAACAGGCTCGTTTTGTGGCGTATCGTTTGCGGTGTAGAAGTTTTGAACCGCACAATCGCCGTTTTGCGTTTGCCCATAAATAACGCGATAAAATTCAGACGCAGTTTTGTTTTTCACCACCGCACGATTGCCTTGTCCATCGGCTTTTTTGCTGAAATAAACACGCGTTTTGCCATCTGCTTTGGCAATTTGCGATTGCACATTCGCACGATTTTTTGCCATTTCATTCGGCAAAACTTGGCTCAACAAAGGCACAGCAGGATAGGGCGGCTCTGCCACATCGTGTTTGGGCATTTTTTCTAATGCCGCAAGCGTTTCTTTGGACAACTGATTGTTTTTATCGCCTTTGGTCGAAGCACAAGACGAAACCGCTAAAACAGCAGTTAAAATAACGAGTGTTTTCAATTTCATAGCATTTCCTTTTGTTCAAAAAATGGGTTAAAAATTTATGTTCAGGCTGCCTGAAAATTATTTTTTTAATTTATCCGATTGTTCTTCCAATTCTAATAAAAAACGGTCATAATCAGAAATAAATAATTTATCTTGTACAATGCGATATTTTTCAAATTCGCTTAACGCGTGTTCTTTGGCGATTTCGGCTGAAATTTTGCCTGCGTCTTTTAAAATTTCTCTATCATCTGCCATTAAAAAAATATCCAATCTTTTTGCCCAATCTTCCATAGTCATCGGAATATGGCGTTTGGCACGCATTTCTGCTAAATCCAAATAAGCAGAAACAATTCTTTCTAATTGAAACAACTCATCTTCGCTTAAATAATTTTTAGCCACAATTACATCGTGCGGATATATTTTTCCGTCAGGAGCATTCTGCCAAGAAGTCAAGCCCATATTCGGTTTATCGGCATTTGCTCGTTTAACAATTAACTCAGCAGCCGTATTTTTATGAATGGCATAGTGCATTTTATTTTGCACTTTGGCAAAAAATTCTTTTGTGGTTTTAGCGGTTTTATCATAATCAATACTGGTTGCGTAAATATCGGTAATTTTTTGATAAAACATTCTTTCCGATAAACGAATTTCACGGATTTTTTCTAATTGTTCATCAAAATATTTTTGCGTTAAATTACCGCCTTTAATAAATCTTTCGCTATCAATAACCCAACCTTTTATGGTATAAGTTTCCACAATTTGATTAGCCCATTTACGAAAACGCACCGCTCGCTGATTATTCACTTTAAATCCTACGGCAATAATCATTTGCAAATTATAATGAGCCACTTCTCGTGAAACTGTTCGCCCACCTTCGTTTTGAACTATTAAGTATCTCTTAATAGTTGCTTCTTGTTCTAACTCTTTATCTTCAAAATCTTTTTTAATATGTTGATTGATTGCCGCAACCGAAACATCATACAACACCGCCATCATTTTTTGCGTGAGCCAAATATTTTCGTCTTCATAACGCATTTCAACGCTATCATCGGTCGCACCTGTGCTGGCAACAAAGGTGAGATACTCTGCGGCTGAACTTTTTATATTTTTTTGCGTTATCATAGCGTATTTCCTTGTTTTCAGGCTGCCTGAAAAATATCAAACCGCCCTATTCTGCTTTGTTTTCAGTGGATTGTTCTTCCACACCACAAAATGCAAGTGCTAATTTTTGTAACTCTTCAACTTTTTCTTTATTAACCGTATCAATAAAGCCATAACCGTCCTCAGTCCAAGTAAGCAAGCGACTTGGGTCGATTTTATTGTCGTTAAAAGAAACTTTTTCTACCATATTGTTTTTGGTAAATAAAATAAAGTTTTCGATTTTATTTTCTTTTTCGTTCAACTCACATTCAACGGCATATGGGCGTTCGCCATTGGCAGGTTGTTCTTTATTCACAAACGCAGTTTTACGCACATTCGGGCGAATATCTGTTGCAACAGAAATCAAACCTTTATCATCTTCTCGCCACGCCATTGTGGGTTCGCCCTGCTTAAACCAAATCACCCCATTTGATTTACTATCCACAGTGCCGTTTTTATCATACCAAACCGCCATACCATCAAAAGGTTGCGATTTCCAACTGTCGCATTCGCCTTTTTTCACAATCATAGGCTCAATTTGCTTGTGGTCATTTTCCGAATAAAAATCCTGAATCGCACAATTTCCGTCAGCGGTATAACCCAAAATGCTGCGATAATATTCGCTGTTTTCCTTATTTTCAACCAAATGCCGTTCGCCGTCCGTCTGTTCCTCTTTGGCAAAGAAAATAATTTTATTCGATTTTTCAACTACTTGTGTAGTTACATACTGCACATTTTTATCAATCTCTTCATTCGATAATTCAGACGGTGGCTTAATTTGCGGATATTCAGGCATAGGCTCGTTATGCTTGGGCAATTTTTTAATGGCGTTTTCTATCTGTTTTTTTTGAATTTTTTGCGTAATCTCTTGGCGTTGCTGCTCGGAACAAGCGGTTAAAAACAGATTAACTGTTAAAGATAATATAATGATTTGAAAAAGATTTTTCATTTAAGCTTGTCCTTATGCTTTGTTTATCCAGTTTCAGGCTGCCTGAAATTGCTCATTTCTCATTACTTTCAGGCTGCCTGAAAAGTGCTCACTGATTAAACAACCGCTTCTTCCTTGCGTTTGGGCGGTTTAACCAAACTTTCGCGTGAGAGTTTGAACATCAGCAACAAGGGGCTGGCAACCAACACAGACGAGTAAATGCCGAAAATAATGCCGATAGTCAAAGCCATAGCAAAGCCGTGCAGTGCATCGCCGCCAAATAACAGCATAGAAATCACCATTGCTTCGGTTGAACCGTGTGTAATCGCCGTGCGGCTCATTGTGGCCGTAATGGCGTTATCAATGACCTGCGGCACGGCTTTACCACGCATAGCAGGTTTGCGGAAGTTTTCACGAATACGGTCGAAAATCACCACCGCCTCATTTACCGAATAGCCCAACACTGCCAAAACACCTGCCAAAACGGTGAGAGAAAATTCCCACTGGAAAAAGGCAAAAAAGCCCAAAATAATCACCACATCGTGCATATTCGCAATAATGGCGGCAATCGCAAAACGCCATTCAAAACGCAACGACAGGTAAATAATAATGCCGATACACACCATTGCAATCGCCGCCAAACCGTGCGTTACCAATTCTTCGCCCACTTGCGGACCGATAAATTCAACCTGCGTCATTTCTACGCTTGGATTGTCTTGTTTGAGCAAACTCATCACTTGATTAGACAACGCCGCCGCCGAATCTTTGCTATCGTTTTCAGCAGAATTTTTATTCGGCAAGCGAATCATTACATCTTTTGTTGTGCCTAATGCTTGCACTTGCACATCACCCATTTGCAGGGTTTGCAAGCGATTGCGAATTTGATTTAAATCCGCACCTTCCTTATACGACACCTGCATAACCGTGCCGCCCGTAAATTCAACGGAAAAATTTAAACCTTTGAATACTAAGAAAAATACCGCCAAAATAAAAGTAATTAAGGAAATAGCCGTAGTAATCTTACCCCACGACATAAACGGTATGTCTTTTTTAAATCGGAATAATTCCATATTTATTTAACTCCAAATAGTTTCAGGCTGCCTGAAATGACATAGCCGAAAGTGTTTATCGCTTGCAGATATGTCATTACGAGCGTCCGCAGGACGCGTGGCAATCTCTTGAATTATTTTGTTATATCACTCCTGCGTTGCTTTTGGCTGATACACGGTGCCGATTGAAATGGATTTCAATTTGTGGCGTGAGCCGTACCATAGGTTTGCCAAAGAGCGAGAAACCACTACGGCGGAATACATTGAAGTGAGAATGCCGATACAATGCACCACGGCAAAGCCACGCACAGGACCTGAACCGAAAATCAGCAATGCCAAGCCTGCAATCAGCGAAGTAATGTTGGAATCGACAATCGTTCCCCACGCAAATTCGTAGCCTTTGTTAATTGCCATTTGCGGCGGTTGTCCGTCTCGCAATTCTTCGCGTATGCGTTCGTTAATCAGCACATTTGCGTCAATCGCCATACCCAGTGTTAAGGCAATCGCCGCAATACCGGGCAAGGTTAAAGTCGCTTGCAATGCAGATAAAATTGCAATTAAAAACAATAAGTTAGAAGTTAATGCGATAACTGAAAATACACCGAACATTCGATAGTAAATCATCATAAAAATGGTTACAGCCACAAAACCCCATAAAGTTGAGCGAAAACCTTTTTGAATGTTCTCACGCCCCAAAGACGGACCTATGGTGCGTTCTTCGATAATTTCCATCGGTGCGGCAAGGCTGCCGGAACGCAGTAAAAGTGCGGTATCAATCGCTTGTGCCACATTCATTGCTCCTGAAATTTGTACGCGTCCGCCTGTAATCGCCGTGCGAATCACAGGGGCGGTTACCACTTCTTTTTTGCCTTGGTCAATCAACACCATTGCCATGCGTTTGCCAACATTCGCACGCGTTAAATCGCCAAAAATTGCCGCACCTTGATTGTTCAATCGCAGGGCAACCGCAGGGGCTCCGTTTTCGTCAAAATCTTGTTGTGCAGAATTGATACTGTCGCCAGTCAGTTCCACTTGGGTTGAAACCAAAACAGGCACAGGGTTTTCGCCTGCTTCATATAATAATTCATAACCAGTCGGCACAACGCCTGCTAACGCTTGTTGTAACAAGGAATCGTCCGCAACCATATGCAGTTCCAGCGTTGCCGTGCGTCCGATAATGTCTTTGGCTCGTGCGGTGTCTTGAATACCTGGTAATTGCACCACAATGCGGTCGCTCCCTGCCTGCTGAATCACAGGTTCTGCCACGCCTAACTCATTGACACGATTGTGCAAAGTGTTGATATTTTGCTTGACTGCTTCTTCACGAATTTGCATTAAGGCACGATTGGGAATGCTCACCACCAGCGTTTTTTCATCAGGCTGGGCAATTTCTGCGTCAAACAAGTTTTTTTGCAATACTTTCAAAGCATTAGCCGTAGTCGTTGGGTCTTGGAAACTCACCGACAAGGTATTGCCATTTTGCGTAACACCGCTGTTGCGGATTTTTTCCGTTCGCAAAGAACGGCGAATATCGCCCGCAAAACTGTCTAATTTTTTTTGCAAAGCCGCGTCCATATCAACCTGCATTAAAAAATGCACGCCGCCACGCAAATCCAAGCCCAAAAACATGGGATTCGCCCGAATTTTCGCCAACCACGCAGGCGAATCTGGAATTAAGTTTAACGCGGTAATATAGCCATCGCCTGCGGTTTTTTCGATAATATCGCGTGCCTTTAACTGCGTTTCTTCGTCCGAAAAACGCACTTTCAGGCTGCCGTCCGCCACAAACATATCGTTATGCGATATGCCATTTGACTGCAAAGCATTGGCAATCGGCTGTTGCAGACTTTCCACATTCAAAGACTGACGATTGGTCGAAACCTGCACCGCAGGCGTTTCACCAAAGAAATTGGGCAGCGTATATAAACACGCCACCAAAATGGTGATGACCACCAAAATATATTTCCATAAAGGATAACGATTCATAATTTACTCACTATTTATAAATTTCAGGCAGCCTGCCTGAAAAGTTAATTTTGTGCATTTGTTTTTGCAATTTTCTTTTTAATATCTTCTAAATAAACACACGCTTTTCTTGTTTCACCAGCATTGCAAGCCTGTTGATAATATTTTGCCGCTTGTATGTAATCTTTTTCTACAACTTTACCATCTTGGTACATAATTCCTATATAGGTTAATCCTAAAACTTCACCATAATCGGCGGCTTGTTTGTAGTATTGTATGGCTTGACGAGCATCTGATGCTACGCCGTGCCCTTCTTCATACATAACGCCTAACCAAAGCATTGCATTAGTATGACCTTGTGCTGCTGCTTTTTCATACCAATATTTGGCTTGTGTATAATCCTGTGGCGTACCTAATCCATCATGATACAAGTGTCCTAAATACGATTGTGCTTTATAAACGCCTCGTTTAGCGTCTAATTCAAAAAATTCTTTTGCATTTTCATAACTTTGATTTGCATAATACAAATAAGCAATACCAGAACAAAATCCAGGTTTTCTTCCCGCTTGATAAACAATTTTCTGTCCTGTCTTGGTGA
>JAFWRB010000036.1 GCA_017508845.1 Neisseriaceae bacterium
GTATTTTTTATTGTTTTATTATTTGACAAAATAAATAATAAACTATTTTATAAATATATTCCTATTCTGATTGTTTTAAATACATTTATATTTGTTATTCCTGTTACTATTGCGTATGGTTTAGGTATATTTGTTGGTTTTAAAGATTTTGATTTTAATGATTTTAATAACATTCAATTAAATAATATTGAATGTAAAATACAATATCGTAAAAGGGGTATAAATACAGCAGAATTTTATAATGAGAATAATAAATATTTAACCTTTTGTGATACTTATACTTTTAATGGTTACGATGTTAATTTGTGTTCTTTTTTAAAAAATAATAATATTAAAATTAAAAAATTAAATGCACTCGAAACAAAAATTAATTTATTCAAAATGAAAAATTACAATAAACATATCTCTATTTATGTTGATAAAATTTATTTTGATAATAACGGAGAAATAGATGTCATTTCATTTGATTATCAAAAACGAATAAAACATACAAAATTAGGATTTTGGTATTTGAGATTTTTAATTTTATTGTCGTATATTCTTTTGAGTTATGTTTATATCAAGTTTAAATACTTTGATAAAACATAGCAAGCGTAGGGTGGTAACCTGCCCGCCATGCGTTTTAATGAATTTTCAGGCAGCCTGAAAATGTAATCGAAGCGTTATCTAAACATATCCGTCAAACCACAGTTTGACATAACAACTACTCACTGTTCATTGCTCACTGAAAAAAAGCCTTATCAGACAAGCGATAAGCCGGGTTCTGTCGTTGAGCAGTCATTCATCTTGATATGCCGTTGCCGACATATTCCAGCAACCTACCCGAACGCGGTACGGGTCGCACCATAGCGTTCTATTTGGTCTTGCTTCCAATGGGGTTTAGCCTGCCACGCCCGTTACCGTGCGTGCGGTGTGCTCTTACCACGCCTTTTCACCCTTACCCACAAGGGGCGGTTTGTTTTCTGTGCCACTTTCCGTCATCTTGCGATGCCTATCCGTTAGATAGCATTGTACCCTGCGAAGCCCGGACTTTCCTCCCTATTCATAAGAATACAGCGACTGCCTGCTTGTCTAATAAGGTGTTGCGAGTGTAGCATATTTTTGTTTTTCAGGCTGCCTGAAACTTATCCATACGCCTTTTGCAATACCGCTAACCACTTCGCATTATCTTCTGGTTTGCCAATGGTTATGCGGACGCAATTTTTTAACAAGGGGTGAGCGGCGGATAAGTTTTTAATTAAAAAGCCGTTTTGCAAAAGTAAATCAAAACATTCGTTTGCATTGGGCGTGCGAATGGTTAAAAAATTGGCTTCGGACGGATAAACTTTTATACCTTTTATATCTTCTAATTTGGCAAAGGCAATTTCTCGCTCCATTTTTAATATATTGATATTATTGTTAATCCAATCCAAATTTTCTAATGCAAACTTGGCAGCAGTTAAACCTAATTGATTCATATTGTAAGGCGGCAGAATTTTATTGAGTTCGTTAATAACTTTCAGGCAGCCTGAAACATAACCAATCCTTAATCCTGCAAAACCAATTTTGCTAAATGTGCGTAATACCAATAAATTATCTATTTCGCCTGCTTTTGATAAAAAACTGTCGGACGAAAACGCTCCGTAGGCTTCGTCAATCACCACAATGCCACAGGCTGCCTGAATAATTTGTTGCACAGCGTCTCGTGGATAACGCGTGCCTGTGGGGTTGTTGGGGTAGGCGATAAAAATTAAATCGGGTTGATGTTCGCTAATTGTGTCTAAAACGCGTTGTAAATCAAGGGTTAAGTCGTCATTGCACGCCACGCTCACATATTGCATACCAAAGAGTTCGGCATTGCGGCGATACATGACAAATGTGGGTTCAATCGCCAAAACTTTTGCATTCGGTTTGGCAAGTAATAAGGTGATAAACTGAATTAACTCGTCCGAACCGTTGCCCACAGCCACGCTGGCGGTGTCGGGAATGTGAAAAGCGGCTTTCAGTTTGGGAATAAAATCGTCCGCCGCAATATTGGGATAAAGCCTAATGGGAGCGGTTTTTAGGCGTTCGCCTAACGCATTTTGCATATCAGGCGGAAAATCGTAAGGGCTTTCCATTGCGTCCAATTTCACGCAATTTTGCGGCACATCGGCAATGTGATAGGCAGATGAGCGAAGAATATCCGGGCGAATTAAATCGGTTAAGGGTTTCATCATAAGGGTTCTCATTGTGTTTCAAATTCGGTTTTTAATATCACTTTCAGGCAGCCTGAAAAATAAGTATAATAGCACCTTATCGCCGATTTATAGCAAGATTATCCATCGTGCTGTCAATCGACCATACAACGCCAATTTGTAGCATAAATAGGTTATCACGATGAAACAGGTTTTTTTAGATTTTGAACAGCCCATTGCCGAGTTAATGCAAAAAGTGGAAGAACTGCATTTTGTACAAAATGGGTCGGCAGTGGATATTTCCGAAGAAATCAAACGCTTACAAAAGAAAATTGATTCTTTAACCAAGTCTATTTATGCCAAACTCACACCTGCTCAAATTGCCCAAGTGGCAAGGCACCCGCAACGTCCTTATACTCTTGATTATATTAGTGGTATTTTCACCGATTTTGAAGAATTGCACGGCGACAGAGCCTATGCAGATGACCCTGCGATTGTCGGCGGTTTGGCTCGATTTGACGGTAATTCGGTGATGGTGATTGGTCATCAAAAAGGACGCGATACCAAAGAAAAAGTGTATCGCAATTTTGGTATGCCCAAGCCCGAGGGCTATCGCAAAGCCTTACGCTTGATGAAATTAGCCGAAAAATTCAACATTCCTGTGCTGACCTTTATCGACACACCAGGTGCGTATCCAGGTATTGGTGCGGAAGAACGCGGACAGTCAGAAGCGATTGGGCGTAATTTATACGAAATGGCACGCTTAAATGTTCCTGTGATTTGCACGGTAATTGGTGAGGGCGGTTCTGGCGGTGCGTTGGCAATCGCTGTGGGCGATAAGGTGAATATGCTGCAATATTCCACTTATTCGGTAATTTCGCCCGAAGGCTGTGCGTCTATTTTATGGAAAACCGCAGAAAAAGCGGCAGACGCGGCGGACGCTTTGGGTTTAACTGCCGAACGCTTGTTGAAACTTAAATTGATTGACCGCATTATTGACGAACCTTTGGGCGGTGCTCATCGCGATTTTGAAGTCGTTTTTGCCAATATGGCAAACGCCTTGCGTGAAGATTTGGCAGAATTAAACGGACAAGGCAAGGCTTTAACCGAAAAACGCTTTAACCGCATTATGGCGTATGGACAATTTAGCGAATAAGTTATTCAACGCCGTTCATCACTCGTGGTCGGCACATTGTGCTGACCATTTTTCGTGCGAAGTGGCATTATCAGGCGGTGTGGATTCTGTGGTGCTTTTGCATTTATTGTGGCGTTTGAAAGAGCAGAATAGGGCGTTTGATTTATCCGCCGTGCATATTCATCACGGTTTGCAAAAAGTTGCCGATGAGTGGGTTGTTTTTTGTCAAAATTTGTGTGATAAATGGCAAATTCCTTTGACAATTCAAAAAGTTGCGATTGATAAAAAATCAGGTTTAGGAATTGAAGCAGCGGCACGAGCCGCCCGCTATCAAGTTTTTTCAGGCAGCACAAAAAATGTGATTGCGTTAGCACATCACCAAAATGACCAAATTGAATCGTTTTTTCTATCTGTTTTGCGTGGCGGCGGTGTGCGTGGATTGAGTGCTATGCCTGTGGTGCGTTTTTTGAATGACAAAATTTTGTGGCGGCCGCTTTTGGGTGTTTCGCGGGCAGAAATTGAAGAATATGCCAAAATGCACAATCTGCCTTTTGTTGAAGACCCCACAAACACTGACCCTGCCTACACACGCAACTATTTACGCCATTTGTGGCTGCCTGAAATTGAACAGAAAATTCCCCATTTTGCTCAACAAATTGAAAGCAATATCAATCAGTTACAAAACGCTTTGGCGATTTTAGACGAAGTGGCGGCGGATGATTTAAGCCGAACTACCCCACAAGACGGCGTGATTGATTTACACAAATTATCAAAATTATCCTTACCACGCCGATTAGAAGTGTTATATTTATTTATTAAAAACAATCAATTACAAATGCCAGAACGGCATTGTTTAGAAACCTTTGCCCAACAACTTTTCAGGCAGCCTGAAAAATATGGTGAGTTAAAAACGCCACAGGGTTTTTTATACGCCCAATATGGCTTTTTATGGGCGTTTGTGCCAAACCATTTTTCAGGCTGCCTGAAAAGTGAATGGCAAACCGCAGATTATGGTTTGCCTGATGAAATCATCAACCATTTAACTTGTCGAAAAGCGACAAAACACGATACAATTCGCACCAAAATTGGGCATAAAAGCGTGTGGAAACTTTTGCAAGAGAAAAAAATCCCCCAATTTATCCGCCGTCAGTGGCTGGTGTGGGTTGATGAGCAAAACCAATGTGTCGCCGTTGCCAATGTGCGAATTGACGAAACGCTGGCAATAAAAAACGGCAAACTGCCTGTGGTAAAAACATTACAGCGTTTTTTCAGGCAGCCTGAAAA